>JAURLF010000130.1 GCA_030831375.1 Gaiellales bacterium
CGTCGATGCCCTCGTAGCACTGCAGGCGGATCAGGCGGGCGCCGAGGGCGTCCGCGACGACCTTCGCGAGCTCGGTCTTGCCGACGCCGGCCTCGCCCTCGAGGAGCAGCGGCTTGCCGAGCTGCAGCGCGAGGTGGACGGTGGTCGCGAGGCCGCGGTCGGCCAGGTAGTCGCGCTCGGCGAGCGCGGCCTGCACGCCGTCGATCGATTCCCGCATCGTCTGGTCGGTCATAGCCTCGGGGTTCGGTGGTCGGAGGGGTACGCTCGGGACGGGCTGCGGCCCGTAGTGCTCTTCGCCGGGGGGCGGCAGATCGCCGACCCGCCGGCCGGTTGAATCTAGCGCCTGCAAGGAGGCCCCGTGGAAGACGTCCAGGACTTCGCCGCCCGCGCCGTCGCCGCCCTCGGCGCGGACGACCTCGCCTGGGTCGCCGCCCCCGAGGCCGTCGACGAGCTGCTGCGCCTCGCGGCCGACGCCGCGCACGGGGTCCAGCGCCCCGCGGCGCCGATCGCCACCTTCCTCGCCGGGATCGCGCTGGCCCGCGCGGGCGGGGGTCCGGCCGAGCTCGCGCAGGCCGTCGAGCGGATCCGGGGGGCCGTGCCGGCCTAGTCGCCGGCCACGAGCCGCAGCGCGCCCGGCAGGCAGCGGAAGACGGCCGGCGTCTCGCCGACGATCTCGCCGTCCGCCTCGATCGGCAGCGGCTCGCCGCCGCTGATGCGCACCTCGGCTGCCTTGATCTGGTCGATCTTCGGGTGCGCGCCGAGCGTGCCGCCGTAGACGCGGTGCAGGTTGAGGGCCAGGTCCTTCGCGCCGACGTCGCCGACCAGCACCATGTCGAGCAGGCCGTCGTCGGGGCGCGCGTCGCGCGCGGCCTTCATGCCGCCCGCCAGCGAGTGCCCGTTCATCAGCACCACGCAGGCCGCGGTCAGCTCGCGCGGGCGCCCGTCGACCTCGACCGTGATCGGCGTGTTGCGCCACGCCCGGAAGCCCTGCACGGCGGCGACGAGGAACGTGGGGGTGCCGCCGAGGCGCTTCGACATGCCGTTCGCGCGGGCGGCGATGGCGCCCGTCACGCCGGCGGAGGCGGCGTTCGCGAAGCGCGTCCCCTCGGGATCGAGGTCGGTGCGCACCTCGCCGAGGTCGATCGGGCGGATGCGGCCCTCGGCGATCACGCCGATCGCCTCGCGCGGCTTCGACGGGATCGCGTGGCTGCGGATGAAGTCGCGGCCCGTGCCGCGCGCGACGACGCCGAGCGCGGCGTCCCCGAAGCGGGCGCCGCCGGGGCCGACGAGTCCGTTGACGACCTCGTGCACGGTGCCGTCGCCGCCGACCGCGACGACGACGTCGGCGCCGTTCATCGAGGCCTCGCGGGCCAGCTCGACGGCGTGGCCGGGCGCCTCGGTCATCCGCTCGGCGACGATCAGGCCCGTGGCGCGGGCCGCGGCCGCCAGGTCGGGCCACTCGCGTGCGGTGGCGCCGTTGGCGGAGGCCGGGTTGACGACGAAGACGGCGCGGCGGCTCACGGGACCTTCGGCTCCGAGACGAGGGCGCCGAGCGCGATCGGGGCGAGTCGCAGGACCGCCTCGCGCTGGGCGTCGGCGCCGAGGCGCGTGGAGGGCTGCGCGACGCGGTTGGTGGCGACGAGGAACGACCCGGCGGAGGCGCCGCGCAGGGGCGCGATGGTCAAGAGCGGCGCGGTCTCCATGTCGACGGCGAGCGCGCCGCGGGCCGCCCAGCGCGCGGCACGGCCGGCGCCCGGGTCGTAGAAGGCGTCGGTGGTGGCGACGAGGCCGACGCGCATCCGCACGCCCGCCTTCTTGGCGTCGTGGACGGCGGCGTGCACGACCTCGAAGTCGGCGAGCGGCGCGTGCGGCTCGTCGCCGACGTAGGTGCGGCTCGTGCCGTCGGCGGGGATCGCGGCGGCGGCGCAGAGCAGGTCGCCGGGCGCGACGTCCGGGGCGATCGAGCCGCACGTGCCGAGCCGCACGAGCCGGCGCACGCCGAGCTGGATCAGCTCCTCGATCGCGATCGCCGCCGAGGCACCGCCCATGCCGGTCGTCTGGATGCCGACGCGCGTCCCGGCGAAGGTGCCCGCCCAGCCGCGCAGCCCACGGGTGTCGGTGACGAGCTCGGGCTCGTCGAGCAGCTCGGCGGCGAGCAGGTCGGCGCGCTGCGGGTCGCCGACGAGGAGCGCGTGCGCCCCGAAGGCGCCGGCCTGGGTCTGGAGGTGCTCCGGCATGCGGGCATCGTACGCCAGCGCGGTACGGTTCCGGCATGGCGTCGGAGCAGCTGCGGGCGGGCACCGGCGCCGTTGTCGCGCTCAGCGTCGCGGCGGCGGCGATGTTCTGCATCCCGTACTCGACGCAGGCGATCGTGCCGGAGATCGGGGCCGACCTCGGCGCCGGCCCGGCCGCCACGGGCCTCACGATCACCGTCGTCGTGGTCGGCATCGCCATCGGCGCGTGGATCACGGGCCCCCTGTCGGACCGCGTCGGCCGGCGCGCCGTGATGGTGGGCTCCTGCGCGCTCCTCGCCGTGCCGACGGCCCTGATCGCCGTCGACGGCGGGCTCGTCGAGCTGCTCGTGCTGCGCGGCCTGCAGGGCCTGCTGCTGCCGGGGCTCCTGACGGTCGCCACCGCGTACGTGTACGAGGCGTTCGGGCCCGGGCGGGTGCCCACCGTCGTCGGGCTGTACACGTCCGCGCTCGTCCTCGGCGGCTTCCTCGGACGCACGATCCCCGCGCTCCTGGTCGACGACATCGGCTGGCGCTGGTCGCTCGCCAGCCTCGCGCTGCCGGTGCTCGCGAGCGCCGTGCTGATCGCGCTGCTCCTGCCCGCCGCGCCGCCCCCGCCGAAGGCGCGCTCGCCCCTGCGCGCGGTGCGGGCGCACCTCGGCAACGCGCCGCTGCTGCTCAACGGCCTCGCCGCGGGCTGCACGTTCTTCGCCTTCGTCGGCCTCTACAGCGTCGTCGCCTACCGGCTGGAGGGGCCCGACTTCGGGCTCTCGGCGGCGCAGGTCGGCGCCTTCTACGTCGTCTGGCTGGTCGGCGCCCTGGCCCCCTTCGCCGTGCGCCTCGCCGGCCGCCTCGGCCCGCGCGCCGTCCTGCCGGTGTTCCCGCTGATCGGCCTCGCCGGCCTCGCCGTCGGCTCGGCGGCGTGGCTGCCGGCCGTCGTCGTCGGTCTCGCCGTCCTCGCCGGCGGGCTCTTCTCCATGGTCGGCGTCGCACAGCTGCTCGTCCCGCAGCTGGCGCTGCGCGATAGGGGCAGTGCGATGAGCGTCCACCTGACCATCTACTACCTGCTCGGCTCGCTCGGCCCGTTCGTGCTCGGCGCCGCCTGGAGCGTCGCCGGCTGGGCGGGCGCGGCGCTGCTCGCCGCCGTCGCGCTCGTGGTCGCGCTCGCCCTGACGCTGGTCCTGCGCCGCTCCGCGCCCGCGCACCTCGCGCAGAAGGCCGAAACGGACCCGGTGCTATCGTGAGCCGAGGGCCGGATCCGAGGCCCCGACCCGCCGGAGGACGATGAACCGCATCTTCAGAACCGCGGTCTTCCCGATTCTGGTGGTCATCCTGCTCGCGTTTCTCGCGCAGCGGCTGCTCCTGACCGACCAGAAGGAGGAGCAGGCGCCGCGCGACTGGTCGACGATGATGGCCGACCTCAAGGACGGCGACGTCGCGTCCCTGCAGCAGAACACGGCCAAGAACAACGTCACGGTCACGCTGAAGCCGGCACCCGACGCGGCCGCCGACGCGGACCCCGACACGTACACGGTCGGCATCCCCGGCGAGAAGGCGTGGGACCAGGTCTACGACGAGTACCGCGGGGACGTCAACGTCGCGGGCTCGGAGACGGGCGGCTCCTCCTGGGTGTCCCTGCTCGTGAACGTGCTGCCGTTCCTGCTCTTCCTCGGCTTCTGGCTGTTTCTGATGAACCAGATGCAGGGCGGTGGCTCGCGCGTGATGAGCTTCGGCAAGTCGAAGGCGAAGCGCATGACCGTCGACTCGCCGAAGGTCACGTTCAAGGACGTGGCGGGCGCGGACGAGGCCGTCGAGGAGCTGCACGAGATCAAGGAGTTCCTCGAGAACCCGAAGAAGTTCCAGTCGCTCGGCGCGAAGATCCCGAAGGGCGTGCTCCTGTTCGGCCCGCCGGGCACCGGCAAGACGCTGCTCGCGCGCGCCGTCGCCGGCGAGGCGGGCGTGCCGTTCTTCTCGATCTCCGGCTCCGACTTCGTCGAGATGTTCGTCGGCGTCGGCGCGAGCCGCGTCCGCGACCTCTTCGAGCAGGCGAAGCAGAACAGCCCCTGCATCATCTTCATCGACGAGATCGACGCCGTCGGCCGCCACCGCGGCGCCGGCATGGGCGGCGGCCACGACGAGCGCGAGCAGACGCTCAACCAGCTGCTGGTCGAGATGGACGGCTTCGAGGCCTCCACGAACGTGATCCTGATCGCGGCCACGAACCGCCCGGACGTGCTCGACCCGGCGCTCCTGCGCCCGGGCCGCTTCGACCGCCAGATCGTCGTCGACCGCCCCGACCGGGCCGGCCGCGAGGCGATCCTGAAGGTGCACGGCAAGGGCAAGCCGCTCGGCACCGACATCGACCTCGGCGTGCTCGCCGGCCAGACGCCTGGCTTCACCGGCGCGGACCTCGCGAACCTGATCAACGAGGCGGCGCTGCTGACCGCCCGCGCCGGCAAGAAGACGGTCACGATGCTCGAGCTCGAGGAGGGCATCATGCGCGTCCTCGCCGGGCCCGAGAAGAAGACGCGCCTGCTCAGCGAGGAGGAGCGGCTGATCACCGCCTACCACGAGATGGGCCACGCGATCGTGGGGCACTACCTGCCCAATTGCGACCCGGTGCACAAGATCTCCGTGATCTCGCGCGGCCAGGCGCTCGGGTACACGATCTCCCTGCCGAGCGAGGACAAGTTCCTCGTCACGCGCGCCTCGCTCAACGACCAGCTGGCGATGACGCTCGGCGGCCGCGCCGCCGAGGAGCTCGTCTTCAACGAGATCACCACCGGCGCCTCGAACGACATCGAGAAGGTGACGGCGACCTCCAAGGCGATGGTGATGCGCTACGGCATGAGCGAGAAGCTCGGCCCGCGCGCCCTCGGGGCCCGCCATGACCAGCCCTTCCTCGGCCGCGAGTTCGGCGCCACCGCCGACTACTCGCCGGAGATCGCGCGCGAGATCGACGAGGAGATCCGCCGCATCATCGAGGACGCGCACGAGCGGGCCCGCACGATCCTGCTCGAGCACATGGAGGCCCTGCACCGCCTCTCGAAGATCCTGCTCGACCGCGAGACGATCGACCGCGCCCAGTTCCTGAAGCTGCTCGACGGCGTCCCCGAGGACGAGGTCTGGGCCGCGGACGAGGCGACGGCCGAGCAGCCCGCCGCCGAGGAGGCGGGGGAGGGCCGCGCGGCGGGCCGCCCGCGCCTGCCCGGCTTCCCGCTGCCGGCGCCCCCGGAGGCGCCGCCCGCCGGGGCGTAGGCGACGCGACCGCAACGCGGTCGCGCATCCTCCGGTAGGCTTCGCCGTCATCGGGGCGTCCCCGCTCCGCGCTGCCCGCCGAGACGCGGGCGCTGACCCGACTCCAGAGGAAGCACAGTGGCCAAGGCCGGAATCCGCATCGCAGTCACGATGGCCTGCACCGACTGCAAGGAGCGGAACTACGAGACCACCAAGTCGAAGCGGAACACCCCCGACCGCGTCGAGCTGAACAAGTTCTGCCCGCGCTGCGGCAAGCAGACGCTGCACCGGGAGACCCGTTAGGCCCGTGGCCGACGCGCCGGACCAGGAGCCGCGCAAGGAGTCGCGGCAGGAGCGCAAGGAGCGGCGCGCCCGCGAGCGCGCGCAGCGATCGCGCCCGACGAAGAGCCAGTCCGGCGCGCCGTCTGACCGCTCCGGTCTCGTCGGCTTCATCCGCGAGTGCTGGGCGGAGCTCAAGCGCGTCCAGTGGCCCGACCGCCCGCAGCTCGTGCAGGCCACGGCCGTCGTCATCATCACCTGCTTCGTCGTCGGCCTGTACCTGTACGGGCTCGATGCCGTCTTCTCCCGCGTCGCCGGCTGGCTGATCAACCAGCAGGCCGGATAAAGCGAGGTAACGCCCCATGTTGCGCTGGTACGCCATCCACACCTACTCCGGCCACGAGGACAAGGTGCGCCGCAATCTCGAGCAGCGCCGCCGCACCCAGGAGGGCGGCGACCAGGTGCGCCGGATCGTGGTGCCGACGGAGCAGACCGTCGAGACCCGCGACGGCAAGAAGGTCGAGAAGGAGACGCGCGTGATGCCGGGCTACGTGCTCGTGCAGATGGACGCGACGCCGGAGGCGATCAGCCTCGTCCGCAACACGCCGGGCGTGACGGGCTTCGTCGGCGCGCAGGGCAAGCGCGAGGAGATGACCCTCGTCCCGCTCGGCCAGGCCGAGGTGGACAAGCTCCTGAAGGTCGAGGCCGCCGAGGCCAAGCCGAAGCAGGTCGCTGAGTTCCAGCTCGGCCAGATGGTCAAGGTCACGTCCGGCCCGCTCGCCGACTTCGACGGCGAGATCATCGAGATCAACACGGAGTCGGGCAAGCTCAAGGTGCACGTCTCGATCTTCGAGCGGCAGGTGCCCGTCGAGCTCGGCTTCGGCGATGTGAAGCGCCTGGACTGATCCTGCCCTAGGATTCGCGCCGGTCGCGAGAGCGCGACCGGTCTACGTGGGAGCCCGGCGACCCCGGGCGCATGCACCACAGGAAGGAAGCGATGGCCGGCAAGGTCGTCACCATCATCAAGCTGCAGATCCCCGCCGGCCAGGCGAACCCGGCGCCGCCCGTCGGCCCGGCCCTCGGCCAGCACGGGGTCAACATCATGGACTTCTGCAAGGCGTTCAACGCCGAGACGCAGAGCCAGCAGGCCGGGCGCATCATCCCGGTCGAGATCTCGGTCTACGAGGACCGCTCCTTCACGTTCATCACGAAGACGCCGCCGGCGGCCGTGCTGATCAAGGAGGCGCTGAACCTCAAGAGCGGGTCGGCCGTGCCGCACCGCGACAAGGTCGGCAAGCTGTCGAAGGACCAGCTGCGCTCGATCGCCGAGACCAAGATGCCCGACCTGAACGCGAACGACGTCGAGGCGGCGATGGAGATCATCGCCGGCACGGCGCGCTCGATGGGCGTGGAGGTGGAGGCATGAGCGGCAAGCGCCTGACGGCGGCGCGCGGGATGGTCGACCGCGAGCGCCTGTACCAGCCGATGGAGGCCGTGCGCCTGCTGAAGGAGACGCCGGCCGCGAAGTTCGACGAGACGGTCGAGGTGCACTTCCGCCTCGGCATCAACGTCCGCCACGCCGAGGAGCAGCTGCGCGGCACCGTGATGCTGCCGCACGGCACGGGCTCCAACGCGCGCGTCGCCGTCTTCGCGCAGGGCGACAAGGCCGCCGAGGCCGAGGCCGCCGGCGCCGACGTGGTCGGCGGCGACGACCTCGCGCAGCGCATCCTCGACGGCTTCGACGACTTCGACGTGACCGTGGCGACGCCCGACATGATGGTCACCGTCGGCAAGCTCGGCCGCGTCCTCGGCCCGTCCGGCAAGATGCCGAACCCGAAGACCGGCACCGTCACGATGGACATCCGGAAGGCCGTCGAGGACATCAAGAGCGGCAAGATCGAGTACCGCACCGACCGCACGGGCATCGTGCACGTGCCGCTCGGCAAGCGCTCCTTCGGCGAACGCGAGCTCGGCGAGAACTACGCCACCGTGCTGGAGGAGATCCTCCGCGCCAAGCCGGCGTCGGCCAAGGGCCGCTACATCAAGTCCGTGGTGCTCAGCTCCACGATGGGGCCGGGCATCAAGATCGACCCGTCGCGCACGCGCGACGTGCTGGAGGAGACGGGCGCCTAACGGCCTCGCGCTCCTCCCCCCAATCTGCGCTCCCGACGCCAGGGACCGCCGGCGCCGCCCCGTCCGGGGCGGGTAGGACCGGCGCAGGCGGTGGACGCGGATCGACCGGCACCGCCGGCCTTTCCCGTGCCCGCCGTCAACACGGCGGGCGCGCCACGGAAAGGAGGTGGTACGGATGTTGAAGGAGAAGAAGCAGGAGGTCATCGCGGAGCTCGAGCAGGAGCTCGCCGCCGCGGCCTCCCTGATCGTCGCCGACTACCGGGGACTGGGCGTGTCGCAGCTCGCCCAGCTGCGCCGGGAGCTGCGCCCCCTCGGGGCGGAGCTGCACGTGACGAAGAACACGCTGGCCCGCATCGCGGCGCAGCGTGCGGGCAAGGAGGGGCTGCTCGAGTTCCTCTCGGGCCCGACTGCGATCGCCTTCTGCAAGGACGACGCCTCGGCCGTCGCCAAGGCACTCGCCAAGGCGGCCAAGGAGACCGAGGTCCTGCAGATCAAGGGCGGCATCATCGACGGCGAGGTCCTCGACGCCCAGGGCGTCAAGGTGCTCGCAGCCCTGCCGTCCCGCGAGCAGCTGCACGCGCAGCTGGTCGTCGCGCTCAACGGCCCGATCCAGGGCTTCGCGAGCGTCCTGTCCCAGATCCCGCGCGGCCTCGTGGTCGCGCTGGACCAGATCGAGAAGCAGAAGGCCGCCGCCTAGGGCGGGGCCGACACCACACGACACAAGGAGAAAAGGGTCATGGCTATGACCACCGATCAGATGATCGAGGAGATCAAGGGCATGTCCGTGATGGACCTGTCGAACCTCGTCAAGGCGCTGGAGGAGGAGTTCGGCGTCTCGGCGGCGGCCGCGGTCGCGGTCGCGGCGCCGGCGGCGGGCGGCGGCGGCGACGCCGGTGCGGCGGCCGAGGAGAAGTCGTCGTTCGACGTCTTCCTCGCCGCGGCGGGCTCGCAGAAGATCCCCGTGATCAAGGTGATCCGCTCGGCGACGGGCCTGGGCCTCAAGGAGGCCAAGGACATCGCCGACGGTGCGCCCGCGATGGTCAAGGAGGGCGTGCCCGCCGAGGACGCCCAGAAGATCAAGGCGGAGCTCGAGGAGGCCGGCGCCACCGTCGAGCTGCGCTAGCCGCACCTCGTCGCGGGCTCCGGCCCGCAGCGTCCGCGCGAAGGGCCCCGGGGCGACCCGGGGCCCTTCGTCGTTCCGGGGCCCTGATCGGCGCGGCGGCCGACTAGCCCGGCGGCTGCACGCGGCAGGCGACGGCGGCGCGCTCGGCGAGGTCGCGGTCGAGCGTGGCCAGGGGCGCGCCGGTCAGGCGCGCGAGGGCGACGTACTCGGCGGCCTCGGTGCGGGGGTGGTTGAGGAGGTCCGCCATCCGCCATGCCTCCTCGCCGAGCTGGGGGTGGCCGAGCTCGGTGATCGGGGCGCGGTCGAGGGCGCGTCGCAGCCGGCGTGCCTCGGCGGCGGGCAGGACCCCGCGGCGCGCGAGGTCGTGCAGGAGCGAGCGGCACTCGGACCACAGGAGCGGCGGTGCGACGAGGTCGTCGTCGCCGGCGCCCGCCCACGGCATGCCGGCGGCGAGGATGGGGAGGACGACCGTGGGGTCGACGACGAGCATCAGGCCCCGATCCGGCGGGCGCCGCGGTGGCGGCGCAGCTCGGAGACCCAGTCGGGCTGGCGGGCGCCCCAGCTGGTGCGCGACCAGCCGGCGGGCGGGTCGAGGGCGGGACGGGCGAGCAGGGCGTCGAGCTCGTCGGGGTGGACGAGCAGCCGCCCGCCCGCGCGGTGCGCGGCCAGTCGCCCCTGGCGCACCCAGCGGCGCACCGTCTCCTGCCCGCGGCCGCTCCTGGCCGCCGCCTCCGCGATCGTCAGCACCGGCTAGATACTACACCTTTCTGGGGACATGGTGGGATTCGTGTGGACTCCACCGCCGTAGGGCGGTACGGTCCCGGTGTCCGACGGCCCCGCCCCGGGTGGGGTGCCGCATGGCCGCGGGCGCCTGTGGTAGCGTGCGCGTTCGCTCGCCGTCTGCCCGCGTCGAGCCCGTCGTCGTACCTTCGAGCCCTAGGAGGGCCCGTGGCCTCTGCGAAGCCCCGCACGAAGCGCCAGCGCCGCAACTTCTCCCACCTGGAGCAGTCGCCCGCCGCGCGCATCCTCGACGTCCCCAACCTGATCGACATCCAGCGCGCCTCCTTCAGGCACTTCATGGAGAACGGCATCCGCGAGGTGATCGACGACATCTCGCCGATCGAGGACTACACCGGCACCCTCGCCGTGGAGTTCGGGGAGCACGTGTTCGAGCCGCCGGCGATGTCCGAGCGCGAGTGCCGTGAGACGGACAAGAGCTACGAGTCGGGCCTGTTCATGACCGTCGCGTTCGTGAACAAGGAGACGGGCGAGATCCGCGAGCAGCGGGTCTTCATGGGCAACTTCCCGCAGATGACGGACGCGGGCACCTTCATCATCAACGGCACCGAGCGCGTGGTCGTGACGCAGCTCGTCCGCTCGCCCGGCGCCTACATCATGGAGCCGAAGGACGCCACGAAGCAGGTCTTCACGGCCAACCTGATGCCGCAGCGCGGCTCCTGGCTGGAGCTCGAGATCGACAAGAAGGGCCAGGTCTTCGCGCGCATCGACCGCAAGCGCAAGCTGCCGGTGACGACGCTCCTGCGCGCGCTCCCCGAGGTCGACGCGACCACGGGCGAGGCCTTCGACACGCACACCGACGAGGGCATCCGCAACCTCTTCCGCGACCCCGAGACGGGCGAGCCGAACCTGTTCATCGACTTCACGCTCGAGAAGGACCCCGCGAAGACGCACGAGCAGGCGCTGATCGAGGTCTTCAAGAAGCAGCGCCCGGGCGAGCCGCCGACGATCGACAACTCGCGCAAGCTGTTCGACACGCTGTTCTTCGACCCGAAGCGCTACGACCTGACGCGCGTCGGCCGCTACAAGCTCAACTCGCGGCTCGGCCTCGACGTCGGCCCGGACGTGCGCGTCCTGACGCACCGCGACCTGATCGAGGTCGTCCGCCGCGTCGTCGTGCTGCCCGGCATGCTCGGCGTCAACGACCCCGAGATCCGCGACTTCGCGGAGGCCTGCCGCGAGATCCAGCGCACCGACGAGGTCGCGCGCGAGCTCGACGAGTACGAGCACTTCGGCAACCGCCGCCTGCGCACCGTCGGCGAGCTCGTGCAGGAGGCGTTCCGCGTCGGCCTGTACCGCATGGAGCGCGTCGTCAAGGAGCGCATGACGACCGAGGACGTCGACACGATCACGCCGCAGACGATCATCAACATCCGGCCCGTGGTCGCGGCGCTGAAGGAGTTCTTCGGCTCCTCGCAGCTGTCGCAGTTCATGGACCAGACGAACTCGCTGTCCGGCCTCACGCACCGCCGCCGCCTGTCGGCGCTCGGCGCCGGCGGCCTGACCCGCGAGCGCGCCCCGATCGAGGTGCGCGACGTGCACCCGACGCACTACGGCCGCATGTGCCCGATCGAGACGCCGGAGGGCCCGAACATCGGCCTGATCGGCTCGCTCTCGTCGTACGCCACGGTCTCCGAGTTCGGCTTCGTGCAGTCGCCGTACCGGGTCGTCAAGAACGGCGCCCCCACCAAGGAGGTCGTCTACCTCGACGCCTCCCAGGAGGAGCGGCACCTGATCGCCCAGTCGGACACGCCGCTGGACGCCAAGGGCAACCTGATCGGCCCCGTCACCGTGCGCCAGCACGGCGGCGAGCTGGCCCAGGTCGAGGCCGCCGACGTGACCCTGATGGACGTCGCGCCCGAGCAGATCGTCTCCGTGGCGACCGCCCTGATCCCGTTCCTCGAGCACGACGACGCCAACCGCGCCCTGATGGGCTCGAACATGATGCGCCAGGCCGTGCCGCTGCTCGTCGCCGAGGCGCCCGCGATCGGCACCGGCCTCGAGGCCCGCGCCGCGATCGACTCGGGCGACGTCGTCGTCGCGCACCGCGCCGGCACCGTCAGCGAGGTCGACGCCACGCAGATCACGGTCAAGACCAGCGAGGGCGAGGACCGCTACGAGCTGGTCAAGTTCATGCGCTCCAACCAGGGCACCCTGATCCACCAGAAGCCGATCGTGCTCGAGGGCCAGAAGGTCGCCGCCGGCGAGGTCATCGCCGACGGCTCGTCCTCCGACGAGGGCGAGCTCGCGCTCGGCAAGAACATGCTCGTGGCCTTCATGGCCTGGGAGGGCTACAACTTCGAGGACTCGATCATCCTCTCGGAGCGGATCGTCAAGGACGACGTGCTGTCGTCGGTCCACATCGACGAGTACGAGGTCGACGCCCGCTCCACGAAGCTCGGCGACGAGGAGATCACGCGCGACATCCCGAACCGCTCCGAGGAGTCGCTGCGCGACCTCGACGAGATGGGCGTCGTCCGGATCGGCGCCGAGGTCGGCTCCGGCGACCTGCTCGTCGGCAAGGTCACGCCGAAGGGCGAGACCGAGCTGACGGCCGAGGAGAAGCTGATCCGCGCGATCTTCAAGGAGAAGGCGCGCGAGGTCCGCGACACCTCGCTGAAGGTCCCGCACGGCGACGGCGGCAAGGTCATCGACGTGAAGACGTTCGACCGCGAGGCGGGCGACGAGCTCAACGCCGGCGTCAACCAGCTCGTGCGCGTGTACGTGGCGAAGAAGCGCAAGATCGCCGAGGGCGACAAGCTCGCCGGCCGTCACGGCAACAAGGGCGTGATCTCGAAGATCGTGCCGGAGGAGGACATGCCGTTCCTGGAGGACGGCACCCCCGTCGACATGATCCTCAACCCGCTTGGCGTGCCGAGCCGCATGAACATCGGCCAGATCCTCGAGACGCACCTCGGGTTCGCGGCGCGCTACCGCTCCGACGGCGACCCGAACCCGCCCGAGTGGGTCGCGACCCCCGTCTTCGACGGCGCGACCGTCGGCGAGGTCGACGGCGCGCTGGTGGAGTGGGTCGAGCGGCACAAGGAGTCGCCGGTCACGCTCAGCGTCGACGACGAGGCCGGCCGGCGCGTGTCCGGCAAGGTCCAGCTGTACGACGGCAAGACGGGCGAGCCGTACGACCAGAAGGTCGTCGTCGGCTACATGTACACCCTCAAGCTGCTGCACCTCGTGGACGACAAGATCCACGCGCGCTCCACGGGCCCGTACTCGCTGGTCACGCAGCAGCCGCTCGGCGGCAAGGCCCAGTTCGGCGGCCAGCGCTTCGGCGAGATGGAGGTGTGGGCGCTCGAGGCGTACGGCGCCGCGCACACCCTGCAGGAGATGCTGACCATCAAGTCCGACGACACGATCGGCCGCGTCAAGGCGTACGAGGCGATCGTCAAGGGCGAGAACATCCCCGAGCCGTCGGTGCCGGAGAGCTTCAAGGTGCTGCTGAAGGAGATGCAGTCGCTCGCGCTCGACGTCCGCCCGCTGCGCGACGACGGCCGCGACGTGATGATCTCCGAGGAGGACGACGAGCTGATCCGCGCCGCGGAGGAGCTCGGGGTCGACCTGTCGGGCGAGCGCAGCGGCGACGTCGACCTCGACGGCGACGGCGTGGACGACCTCGCGGAGGAGGACGCCGACCCGGTGGCCGCCGATGCGACCCTGGACTCGGTCGAGGACATCTCGGAGGCCGCGGCCGACGAGGAGGCTGACGACGCCCTCGCGCTCGGCGCGGGCGACGCCGACGGCGAGGAGGGGGACCTGTAGACGCCCCGGGGCGACGACAGGCATCCCTTCCCGCGATAGGAGACTCACCATGATCGACGTCAGCGACTTCGACTACATCAAGATCGGCCTCGCCTCGACGAAGGACATCCAGTCCTGGTCGAGCGGCGAGGTGACCAAGCCCGAGACGATCAACTACCGCACGCTCAAGCCGGAGAAGGACGGGCTCTTCTGCGAGCGCATCTTCGGCCCCACGCGCGACTGGGAGTGCTACTGCGGCAAGTACAAGCGCGTCCGCTACAAGGGCATCATCTGCGAGCGCTGCGGCGTCGAGGTGACGCGCCAGAAGGTGCGCCGCGAGCGCATGGGCCACATCGACCTGGCCGCGCCCGTCTCGCACATCTGGTTCTTCAAGGGCGTCCCGAGCCGCATCGGCTACCTGCTCGACATCGCGCCGAAGGACCTCGAGAAGGTCCTCTACTTCGCCGCGCACATCTGCACCCACGTCGACGAGGAGGCGCGCGCCGCCGACCTGTCGGAGCTGGAGCGCAAGATCGTCGGCGAGCGCGAGGAGCTCGAGGGCGAGCGCGAGGAGGAGGTCGGCCGCGTCGCGGAGCGCCTGCAGCGCCGCCGCCAGTACGTCGCGACCGGCTCCGAGGACGGCTTCGACGACGACGACGAGTACTGGGCCCGCATGCTCAACGCGTGGGCCGAGGAGCAGGGCTACAGCCTCGCCGACGACCGCGCCGCCGCCGGCGGCCTCTTGTCGCAGGTCGCGCTGCAGCTGACCGACACCACGAAGAAGGTCGTCACCGACACGATCCACCGGATCGCCGTCCGCGAGGACCGCGACCTGACGGCGAAGGAGGTCGAGGCCGTCGCAGCCGTGGCCGCCGACGCCCTCGACGCCCTCAAGGACGACGTCAAGCGCGTCCGCGACGGCAAGGGCGCGCAGAAGAGCGCCGGCCGCCGCGCGCTCGAGCAGGCCGCGCAGTTCCTCGCCGGCGACGACTCGGCCAAGGACGGCGAGGCCCTCGCCGAGCGGCTGATGACCGGCGGCCGCACCCGCAAGGAGCTCGACAAGGCGCGCGGGCTCGGCAACGGGCTGCTCGCCGACGTCGTCCGGACCGCGCCGGACCGCCCCGCGAAGGGCTTCGACGTGGCCGCCCTGACGGGCGAGCTGTGCCTCAAGGCCGAGGGCGGCCTGAGCGCCGACGACCGCGCCCGCATCGACGAGTGGACGCAGAAGGTCGTCGAGATGCTGAAGGACGCCGACCAGCGCAAGAAGGACGTGCACGAGCTGTTCGACGAGCGCCTGCAGATGCTCGACGACGCCTGGGCCGTGTTCCAGACGATCAAGCCGAAGGAGGTCATCGGCGACGAGAAGGTGGCCCGCGAGCTCAAGGACCGCTTCGCCTCGTCGTGGGGCTTCGGCGAGTACATCGGGCTCGGCATGGGCGCCGAGGCCGTCCGCGACCTGCTCGCCCGTGAGGACATCCCGGCCCTGGTCGAGGACCTCAAGGAGCAGATCGCGACCGGCAAGGGCCAGAAGCAGCAGCGCGCGATCAAGCGCCTGAAGGTCGTGTCCGCGTTCCACAAGAGCGAGCAGCGGCCCGACTCGATGATCCTCGAGGTGATCCCCGTGATCCCGCCGGAGCTGCGCCCGATGGTGCAGCTCGACGGCGGCCGCTTCGCCACCAGCGACCTGAACGACCTCTACCGCCGCGTCATCAACCGCAACAACCGCCTCAAGCGGCTGCTCGACCTCGGCGCGCCGGAGATCATCGTCAACAACGAGAAGCGCATGCTGCAGGAGGCCGTCGACGCGCTGTTCGACAACGGCCGCCGCGGCCGC
>JAURLF010000131.1 GCA_030831375.1 Gaiellales bacterium
CGCATCGACCGGCGCCGCTCGGGCGCGGCGACGCTCGACGAGGCGGACGACCTGTTCGCCGAGGAGGAGACCTCGCCGGGCCGCCGGCGCCGCCCCGGCAGCGGGTCGAGCGCCGAGATCGGCGTGCTGAAGGCCGCGCCCGCCTCGTCGGCGAGCGGCGTGCGGGTGCACGTGATCGCGCCGCGCTCGTACAACGACGCGCAGCAGATCGCGGACCGCTTCAAGAACGGCGTGCCGGTGATCATGAACCTGCAGACGTCGGAGCCGGATCTCTCGAAGCGCCTGATCGACTTCGCGTCCGGCATGACGTACGCGCTCGACGGGGCGATCCAGCGGATCGCCGAGAAGGTGTTCCTGCTGACGCCCGCCAACGTCGAGGTGTCGGCGGAGGACCGCCAGCGCCTCGTCGACCAGGGCTTCTTCAACCCGACCGCGTAGCCGGGCCGGCGGGCCCTCGGCGCTAGGCTGCCCGGCATGCGACCGCGGATCGGCATCACCGCGTACTGGCGCGACGCCTCGTGGGGGCCGTGGACGTCGATGCCGGCGTGCCTCGCCCCGCAGGCCTACGTCGATTCGATCACCCACGCGGGCGGGTTCCCGCTGCTCGTGCCGCCGCTGCCGGAGATGGACGGCTTCGCCGACGAGGCGCTCGCCTCGCTCGACGGCCTCGTTCTCGTCGGCGGCGACGACGTGGGCGCGGCCAACTACGGGGCCGAGCCGCACCCGACGGCCGACCCGCCGAACCTGCGCCGCGACGCCGCCGAGCTCGCGCTCCTGCGCGGCGCGCTCGACCGCGACCTGCCGCTGCTCGGCGTCTGCCGCGGCTTCCAGCTGCTCAACATCGCCTACGGCGGCACCCTCCAGCAGCACCTCGGCGACGTCGTCGACGGCGACGTCCATCGCGTGCGCCTCGGCGAGTGGTCGAACCACCCAATCGAGATCGTCGGCGGCCGGCTCGCGTCGCTCTACGACAGCGGCACCGTGATCCACTCGCACCACCACCAGGGCATCGCCGAGGTGGGGGCGGGGCTGGCGGTCACGGCGAGGGCCCCCGACGACACCGTCGAGGGCCTCGAGGACCCGTCGAAGGCGTTCTGCGTCGGCGTCCTCTGGCATCCCGAGGAGGCGGGTGCGGGCTCGGGCGCACCGATCTTCCGGGCGCTGGTGGAGGCCGGGTCGGCCTACGCCGCCCGCCGCGCCTAGGCGGCTGCTACCGTCGTCCCGTGCGCCGCGCCCTCGTCTTCGCCGTCCTCGCCGCCACGGGCCTCGTCCTGGCCGGCTGCGGAAGCCTGCTTGGGGCCGGCTCCAACCTGACCTGCGTGGTGCTGCCCGACGGCGCGCCGAACTGCTTCGGCGGCAACGCGGACGGCCAGGCCGGCCACAGCGCCGGCACGTCGCCCGCCGCGCCCGGCGCCGTCCGGCTGCCGAAGGGGTGGGGCGTCGCCGACCTCGCGGTCGGCAAGGGCGATCCCGACGGCGACGCGGCGGTCTGCGCCGCGACCGGCAAGCGGGGCGCGGTCCGCAACGTCGTGCGCTGCTGGGGCGATGACGACCATGGCCAGCTCGGCCGGGGCACTGCCGGCGCGGCGAGCGCCGCGCCTGTCGCCGTCGACCTCGGCGGCGGAAGCGCCGATACCGTCGGCGTCGGCGCCTTCTCGGCCTGCGCGCTGACCGAGGCCGTCTACTGCTGGGGCGACAACACCCACGGCCAGCTCGGGACCGCGACGCCGGGCATCCGCGGGCCCGCGCCCGTCCCCGGCACCTCGAAGTACCGCTCCTCCGACGGCCAGAACTCGACGCCCTCCCTGCTGGCCGTCGGCGAGCTCCACGTCTGCGCCGGCATCTCCTCGTCGATCACGTGCTGGGGGCAGGGCACGTCGGGCCAGCTCGGCAATGGGCAGGCCGCGGACAGTGCCACCCCGGTCAGGCTCGCCTTCCCGAAGGGGATGAAGACGGTCGGCGCGATCAGCGCGGGCGGCGCCTTCACCTGCGCCACGTTCGACGCCGACGGCTTCGACGTGCAGCGGGGCGCGTGGTGCTGGGGCGCGAACGAGTCGGGTCAGCTCGGCGACGGCACGACGACGGCGAGCGCGGTGCCCGTGCGGGTGCAGCTGCCGGACGGCGCCGAGCCGAGCCTGGTCTCCGCGGGCCGCGCCCACGCCTGCGTCGTCGACCGCGCCGCCGCCGTCTGGTGCTGGGGTCAGAACGGGCAGGGCCAGCTCGGAAACGGCACCACCACGAGCTCCGCGACCCCGGTGCGCGTCCCCGGCGTCCAGGCGACCCTGATCGCCGCCGGTGTCGACCACACGTGCGCCTCCACCACCAAGGGGCGCCTGCGCTGCTGGGGCGCCAACGCGCTCGGCCAGCTCGGGATCGCCCCCGGCGGCCCGTCGGCCGCGCCCTTGACCGTGCCCGGCATCAAGGGCCTGCGCGCCCCGGCCAAGAAGCGCGTCCGCATCACGGGCGCCGCGCGCGTCGGCGGCACCCTGACCGCGAGGACGAGGGCCTGGCCGTACGCGGCCTCGTACGGCTATGAGTGGCAGCGGCGCACGGACGAGGGCTGGGAGTCGATCCGCGGTGCCGAGGCGCGCACCCTGCGCGTGCGCGCCGCGCTCGCCGGGGCGAGCGTGCGGGTCATCGTGTCGGGGCGCAACGCCTGGACCGAGGCCGCCGTGGTCGAGACGCCGTCCGCGACCTCGCGGGCCGTCACGGTCGCGGGGTAGCGCCGGCGTCCCGCAGCGCGTCGCGGATCTCGCGCAGGAGCACGATGTCCTGCGGGTCCGCGTCGTTCGCGAGGCCGGCGGTGCGGCGGCGCAGCGCGTTGACGCCCTTGATCACGAGGAACACCGCGAAGGCGATCAGGACGAGGTTGATCAGCGCGTTGACGAGCAGACCGACCTCGATCTCGGCCTGGCCGAGCGGCAGCGCGATCGCGCCGAAGTCGGGCGTCCCGACCAGCGCCGCGACCAGCTGCATCAGGACGTCGTTGACCAGCACGTCGACGAACCGCCCGAAGGCGGCGCCGATGACGACGCCGATCGCGAGGTCGAGCGCGCTCGAGGTGACGATGAAGTCGCGGAACTCGCGGAGCATGCCGCCCGGTTCGGGGCGCGGCGGCGGAATCCTAGGTGCCGGCCGGGCGGGTGGGGAGCCCGTCGGGGACCTCCCAGTCGGCGCGCGCATCCCACCAGATGTGCCCCGACGAGGCGAGCCCCGACGGCTCGTCGACCGTGCCGGCGGCGATCGACAGCGAGTCGCGGCCCGGCGCCCGCCAGAACAGGCTCGACCCGCAGCGCCGGCAGAAGCCGCGCTCGGCCGACGTCGTCGAGGCGGGGCTCGCGATCCACGTCAGCCCGTCGTCGTGGACGAGCTCGAGGTGGTCGGCCGGGCAGGCCGTGTACGGGGCCGCGCCGCCGTGCGTGCGCCGGCACTCGCCGCAGTGGCAGGTGATCACGTCGCGCAGCGGCCCGGTCACGCGGTAGCGGACGGACCCGCACAGGCAGCCTCCGGCGTGCGTCTCGGCCATGGGCCTACCGTACACTGACCGCATGTCCATGGGCACCCTCGGGCTGATCGGCGCCGGCCGCCTCGCCTCCGCGCTCGTGCAGGGCTGGGTCGCGGCCGACCCCGCCTGCGCGGAGCGGATCACCGCCACCGATCGTGTGGCGGGCGTCGCCGAGGCGCTCGCCGAGCGTCACGGCACGCGCGTCGCCGCCGACCCAGCCGCGGCCGCCGCCACGGCCGACCTCGTGATCCTGCTGGTCAAGCCGCAGGACATCGTCGCCGCGGCCGCCGCGATCGGCCCCGCGCTGCGCCCCGGC
>JAURLF010000132.1 GCA_030831375.1 Gaiellales bacterium
CCTCGAGCGCGCCCTCGACGAGGGGCTGCCCGTCGACCCGGCCGCCGAGGAGGCGCACCTGCGCGTCGAGCGGGTGCTGCGCCAGCTGGGCCTGCCGTACACGGTGCTCGACGAGGGCCATTGGGTGTTCGAGCTCGACGCGGCCTCGGTGCACATCCGCCACTACGTCGCCTCGGGCTCGCTCGACGTGTACGCGCCGGTGCGCACCTGGGAGGACGGCGACGAGGCGGCCGAGCCGCTCCTGCGCCAGAACGGCGGCAGCGTCGCCGGCGCGTTCTGGGGGGTCTGCACCTTCGAGACCGCAGGCGACCACCTCTGCGCCTGCGCCCGTCTCGCCACGGCCGAGCTCGGGCCCGCCGCCGTCTCGTTCGCGCTGGCCTCCGTCGCGCAACTGGTGGCGGCCGCGCAGCGCGCCGACGCCGACGCGGACTGATCCCGGGCCCTGGGCCGCCCGGGGCGGGGCGAGATCGACGCTCATTGCTGCGCATAAACCCCCTATGAGCGGGGGTATTGTCACAAGCGGTGCACGAATTTGGCGTCGCCGACCACCCCGGCTAATCCTTCCGAGCGGAGAGAGAGGAGCGGCCGCCGACGGCGGCCGATCCCCGTGAATCGAGAGCTGGAGGAGGACCCGATGGAGGCTGGGGGAGCCATGCTGGCGGCCGAGGTGCAGCTGCCGGACGTCGACGAGCTCAGGCGGCTCGTGGAGGTGGGGCAGGAGCGCGGCTACGTCCTGATCGCCGAGGTCGCCGAGGCGCTCGAGGAGGTGGAGGTCACCAAGGAGCAGGTCGAGGACTTCCACGCCTACCTCGTCGAGCACGGGATCGAGCTGCACGAGCGCGCAGGCGAGGTCGCGAAGGCCGAGTCCCCGCCGGGCGAGAAGGTCGAGATCGACCTCACCGTGGAGCCGAGCCTCGACTCGCTGCGCCTCTACCTGCGCGAGATCGGCCGCGTGCCGCTCCTGACCGCCTCCCAGGAGATCGACCTCGCCAAGCGCATCGAGAAGGGCGACATGCGCGCCAAGCGCCAGATGATCGAGGCCAACCTGCGCCTCGTCGTGTCGATCGCCAAGGGCTACCTCGGCCGCGGCCTCACGTTCCTCGACCTGATCCAGGAGGGGTCGCTCGGCCTGATCCGCGCCGTCGAGAAGTTCGACTACCGCAAGGGCTTCAAGTTCTCGACGTACGCGACGTGGTGGATCCGCCAGGCCGTGACGCGGGCGATCGCCGACAAGGCGCGCACGATCCGCATCCCGGTGCACATGGTCGAGAAGCTGAACAAGGTCGTGCACACCGAGCGCCAGCTGGTCCAGCGCCTCGGCCGGGAGCCGTCGGCGGACGAGATCGCCGAGCAGGTCGACATGACGGCCGACGAGGTGCGCGACATCCTCAAGATGTCGCAGATGCCGATCTCGCTCGAGAAGCCGATCGGCGAGGAGGAGGACTCCTCGTTCGGGGATTTCGTCGAGGACGAGTCGTCGCCGAGCCCGTTCCACATCGCCACGACGACCCTGCGCCGCGAGGACGTCGAGCGCGCGCTCGGCACGCTGCCGAAGCGCGAGCGCGAGGTCCTGGAGATGCGCTTCGGCCTGAACGGCGCGAAGCCGCGCACGCTCGAGGAGGTGGGGCAGGCCTTCGGGGTCACCCGCGAGCGGATCCGGCAGATCGAGAACAACACCCTCAAGCGCCTCGAGTCGCTGCCCGAGGCGCAGGCCCTGCGCGACTGCACGGGCTGACGCAGCCGGCCCCACCTGCCGTCCCCGCCGGGGCGGCAGGTGGGGTAGGATGCGCGCGGCCGTAAGGCCCCCCTGGGAGTGTGCCCGAGTGGTTAAAGGGGACGGGCTGTAAACCCGTTGGCTCTGCCTACGTTGGTTCGAATCCAACCGCTCCCACTGCGCGGCCGATGGCGGAGGTCGGTCCGGCAGGATCCGCCGACCTTGTGACGTACTTGTGGCATAGTGGGCCGGCGGCTCCGGCCGCCCTGCCTCCCTTCTTCCATCTCCCCCGAGAGGACCAGCCGATGCTCGCCACGCATCACAACATGCAGCTCCGCCACGCCGCGCGCGAGCGCGACCTCGCCCGCCTGCACCGCCGCGACGGTCTCCTCGACCGCGTGCTGCGCTCGCTCGGCCGCTAGGCCGCGTCCCACACGGCCCGCACGGCGGGCGGTTTGCTGAACACCAGCCCCGACGGCGCGCTCGGCGCCGAGGGGTCGGCCCGCAGCCCCGGCAGCGCCGCGAGCGCGGCCAGCGCCGCGCGCGCCTCGAGGCGCGCCAGGTGCATGCCGAGGCAGACGTGCGGCCCGGCCGCGAAGGTCGTGTGCAGCTTCGCGTTGGCGCGCGTCGGGTCGAAGCGGTCCGGGTCGCGGAAGACCGCCTCATCGCGGTTCGCCGACGCCATCGACAGCACGACGAGGTCGCCGCGCCGGATCCGCGCCTCGCCGATCCGGAGGTCGCGCGTCGCGTACCGGTCGACGACCGCCGCGGCCGGCTCGAGCCGCAGCGACTCCTCGATCGCCCCGTCGACGAGCGCGTCGTCGGCCGCCACACGGGCCACCAGGCCGGGCTCGGCGAGCAGGTGGTGGAGCAGGTTCGAGATCATCCCGTCCGTCGTCTCGACGCCGCCGAAGAGGAGCACCGCCGCGTTCGCGGCCAGCTCGTCGGGCGAGAGGTCGGCGGCGTCCGTGGCGGCGCTCGCGAGCAGCGTCCCGCCGCCCCCGTCCGCGGCAAGGGACGCCTGGATCGCGTCGCTGAGGGCGCGGTAGGCGTCGAGGCCGTCTCGCGGCACCTCCTCGCCCGCCGTGATGCGCGTGACCGCGTCGACGATGCGGGCATACCAGCCGAGCACGTCGCCCGCGTCCGGACCGTCGAGGCCGAGGGCGACCAGCATCATCCGCGCCGCGAGCGGGCCGGCGAGCTCGGCGCGCAGATCGGCCTCCCCGCGTTCCGCGACGCCTCGCACGAGCCGCTCGGCCTCGTCCCGGGCGGTCTGCGCGAAGCGCGCGCGGACCTCGTCGAGGCGGAACGCGCGGGCGAACGGACGGCGGTGGCGGTCGTGCTCGGCGCCGTCCGTCGACAGCATGCTCGGGCCGGTGATGCGCCCCGTGGAGAAGCGCGGGTCGTCGACCGTCAGGCCCGCGTCATCGCGCATCGCCGCGAGCACCGCGGCTCGGGTCAGCACCATCCAGCCGTCGAGGGCCGGCACCCAGACGGCCGCGTGGTCGCGCCGGGCCGCGGCGAGCAGGGGGTGCGGGTCGCGCTCGAGGTCGGCGAGCGCGACATCGGCGACCGGCGCGCGCGCCGCCACCCTCAGGCGTTGACGAGGGTGAGGAGGAAGGCGATCAGCAGCGGCAGGGCCAACAAGACGAACGTCAGGAGCGCGCGCTCGCCCTTCACGACGATCGCCAGGAGCGACACGACGCCGGCGACGGCGCTCGTCAGCAGCACCAGGAAGCCGATCGGGATGATCGCGACCAGCGCAATCATCGCGATGCTGACGACGCCGAGGCCGAGGCCGACGCGGCCGAGCTGCGTGACGGGGACGATGGTCATCGGGGCGCTCCCGGATGACGATAGCGGGCCGTCCCGCAGGCGCGGAAGGGGCGGTCGGGCCCTCGGGCCCGACCGCCCCCGTCGCGCATCCGGCCTAGAACGGGCCGGGGTTCGAGACCCAGAAGAACCAGTACGCGGCGAGCACGACGATCGCGCCGCCGGCCAGGGCGAGGTATGGCAGCACCCCGGACTTCTTGATGGTCATCTGCCCGCCCTCGACCTGCAGGTCGCGGAGCATCTCCGGCGGGAACTGGCCCTTGTCCGTCACGTAGTGGCGGAACAGGAAGATCGGGATGATCAGGGCCGCCGCGATCACGCCGGTCAGGAGCGTGTTCGGGCCGTACACGTTCGCGCCCGGTCAGGCGCCGAGCAGCGCCTCGACCTGGTTCGTCAGGCGCGGCTCCGTGGGTTCCACGTTCGGCGCGAAGCGGCGCACGGGCCGGCCCTCGCGGTCGAGCAGGTACTTCGTGAAGTTCCACTCCGGCGGAGCGCCGATGTCGGCCGGCTCGGCGGCGAGCGCGGCGAAGACGGGGTTGGCGTCCGGCCCGACCACCGAGGAGCGCGAGAACAGCGGGAACGTCACGCCGAAGTTCGTGGAGCAGAACGAC
>JAURLF010000017.1 GCA_030831375.1 Gaiellales bacterium
ACGACGGCGCCGACGGGCACGCTGCTGCAGGTGAACGGCCTCGGCTCCGCGCCGTGCCTGGTCGTCAACCGCGCGGCCGCGCTGCCCGCGAACACGATCCAAGTCGTGGTGCCCGCCGGCACCGACCTCGCGACGCTGCCGACGCTCGGCGCGGCGACGGTGCTGGCCTCGAGCGCGGCGACGCGCGACGGCTGCCCGGGCTAGGCGTCACACTGCCTCGGTGACGCTCGTCGCCGCCCTCGCGATCGCGATCGCCTGCGTGGTGGTCGCCGAGCCGCGTCTCCTCGGCCGCGCGTGGCCCGACCCGGTGCTCTCGTTCGGGGCGGGCATCGGCATCAGCTACGTCGTCATGCACCTGCTGCCAGAGCTCGCGCGCGGCGTCGGCACCATCTCGGACGGCGTCGGCGCGAACCTGCCCACCGGCGAGGTCCTCGTCTACGGCCTCGTCCTGATCGGCATCCTCGGGACGCTCGCGCTGCATGCGCTGCAGGAGGGCCGTCACGGCCTCGCCCCGCATCCGCGGATCCGGCTGGTGCAGCCCGCGCTCGCGGCGCTGATCGTCGGGTACCTGCTGGCCGTCCGCGACGACCCCGAGGTCCGGCCGGTGCTCGTCTTCGCGCTCGCGATCGGGCTGCACGTCGCGCTCAACGCCCACGCGCTCGCCACCAGGCTCGGCTCGCCGCTGGGCGGTCTGGCGCTCGCCGCGGCCGTCGTCGCCGGCTACGGGATCGGCTCGGTCGCCGAGGCGCCGGAGGCGTGGGTGGCGGGCATCACCGCGCTGCTCGCCGGCGGCGTGATGACCCGCACGATCCGGGAGCTGCTCGACGAGGAGCGCCACCTCGTGGCCCTGGCGCTCGGCGCCGCGGCCGAGGGCGCGCTCCTGCTTGCGCTCCTCTAGGGGCTAGTCGAGGATGCTGCCGACGTCGGCGAGCACGCCCTGCGGCTGCCCCACGGGCGGCGGCCAATCGCAAGAGGGCTCGGGCGGCGGGTCCGAGAACCGCGCGTAGAGCCACGGCACGACGGTCACGGCGCCGACTTGGAGCGCCTGGATGTGCCCCACGCCACCCAGCCAGACCATCGTCAGATCCGTGCCGACTGCGCACCACTCGACCTGCAGCGCGGCGTTCGTGGCGGGCGGGATGACGGAATCGCCCGTCCCCTGCACGACCATCAGCGGCAGCCCGCGGGGCGGCGGCTGCGGGGTCTGCGCGGCGGCCGCCGCGTACATCTGCGGATCGCCCGCGGGGTTGCCGTCGAAGAAGGGCACGCAGAGCGCGGCGGCGCCCATGGCGGCGATCGTCGGGACAGGGACGCCCTCGCCGAGACAGGCGTCGGCGACGGGGCGGTACCAGCGGCGCCCCGCGTCGGAGACGACGCGGTCGTAGTCGACGTCCGGGGTGACGGCCGGCCAGGAGGCATAGACCTCGGCCCCCACGCCCCAGCCGATACCGGTCGACCACTGCGCGCCGACGATGCGCACGAGGTCGGCGGCGGGCGCGATCGCCCCCACCCCGACGAGCTCGCGCTCGGGCATCAGCTCGGCGCCGAGCTGGGCGGTCCAGAGCGCGGCGTGCCCGCCCTGCGAGTGCCCCATCACGGCCCACGGCCGACCCGGCGCGGCACCCGGCACGTCGTCGAGGGCGCGCACGGCGTTGACGACATCGTGCGCCTCGGCGCGGCCGAGCAGATACTGCGGTGGGCCGGCGGTGCCGAGCCCGGCGTAGTCGGGCGCGACGACGGCGAAGCCGAGCCGGACGGCCAGCGGGATCCACTCCCGGCCGGGCCCAACGGGCTCCTTGCGGCGGCTCGGCGCGCAGCCGCGGCCGAGCCCGATCGTGCCGTGCGCCCAGGCCAGCACGGGCCTCCCGGCCGCGGGCGCGGGCTGCGCGGGCACGTAGGCGATGCCGCCGGAGACGGACGGCGCGCCGTCCTGGCGCACGGACCGGTACAGGATGCGGTAGGCCGTCGCGCCCTCGACGTCGGCCTCGGGCAGCGACTCGACGCGCAGGAGCGCGCCCGGGGCGGCCTCCTCGAAGCCATCCGGGGCGGCGTAGAAGGCGTCGAGGCCGTCTTGGCGGCGCTCGTCGGCGATCCGGTGCGAGAGCGCGGACAGGCCGATGGCGGCGGCGATCACCCCGAGGGCGACGAGGATCCCGGTCTTGATCGACACCGCGGCGATGCTACCAAGGGCGAGACCGGCGCCTGCGGCGATTGTGTTATTGTAGAGCAGATTAGTAAACTAGTAGGAGGGCCCGCCCATGCAGACCACGACCCGCATCCCGTTGACCGAGCGCCGCCTCGCGCCTGTTGAGCGCCTGCACCGCGCGGGAGCGGCGGTCACCGCGTCCTTCGAGTTCTTCCCGCCGCGCACACCGGAACTGGCCCGCGGCCTCGAGGAGACCGTCGACCGCCTGCGGCCCCTCCACCCGACCTTCGTCAGCGTCACCTACGGTGCGGGAGGGACGACCCGCGACGAGACGCTGGACACCGTCATCGCCCTCAGTCGACTGGGCCTGCGCGTGGCGGCGCACCTGACCTGCGTCGGGCACACACGGGGCGAGGTCCGCGACATCGCAGCCCGCTACCTGGACCACGGGGTCGACCGCATCCTCGCCCTGCGCGGCGACCTGCCGGCCGACTACGGGTCGCCGCCGACCGACGGCCTCGACCACGCCGCGGACCTCGTCCACGAGCTCCGCGACTGCGGCGTCCCCCACGTCGCCGTCGCCGCGTTCCCCGAGGGACACCCGGAGAGCGGGTTCGACATCGAACGCGAGATCGAGAACCTGCTGCGCAAGGAGGCGGCCGGCGCCACGCAGGCGATCACGCAGTTCTGCCTCGACAACGAGGCGATCCTGCGCTTCCACGACCGGGCCCGCCGGGCCGGCGTGACGCTAGAGATCGTGCCGGGCATCCTGCCCGTCGCGAACGTGGCGCAGACGCGCGCCTTCGCCATCAAGGTCGGGGCGTCGATCCCCGACTGGCTCGACCGACTCTACGACGGGCTCGACGACGAGCAGCCGACACGCGACCTCGTGGCGGCGGCGCTGGCCGCCGAGCAGTGCGCCGACCTCGCCGCCCACGGACTTGGGCACGTGCACTTCTACACCCTCAACCGCGCCCCCCTGACCTACGCCGTCTGCCGGGTGCTGGGAATGCGGGTGCGCCTGTGACGGTGGGGTGTGGGACGATCCGCCCGTGAAGCACACCCCGAAGTCCCAGCCGGTCGCCTACATCGAGATCCCGAAGGGATCGCGCAACAAGTACGAGTACGACGAGACGTACGGCCGCGTCGTGCTCGACCGCACGCTGCGCGGCAGCACGCACTATCCGTGCGACTACGGGTTCCTGCTGGACACGCTCGGCGCGGACGGCGACCCCCTCGACGTGCTCGTGCTCCTGACCGAGCCGACGTTCCCCGGCTGCCTGATCCCGTGCGACCCGGTCGGGGTGCTGCACATGCACGACGAGTCAGGCGACGATCCGAAGCTCCTGATGATCCCCCACGACGACCCCTCGTGGAGCCACAACGAGCACCTCGCCGACATCAACGCGAACCTGCTCGAGGAGATCGCGCACTTCTTCTCGGTCTACAAGGACCTCGAGGAGCACAAGTCGGTGACGATCGGCGACTGGGAGGATCGCGAGGCCGCGGAGCGGCTGGTCGGCGAGGGACGCGCCCGCTTCCTCGCCGCGAACCCGGCCTGAGCCGGGGCCCCGGGGCTTCAGGCCCGGTCGAGCCCCATCTGCCAGAACGCCGCTTCGAGCCGGGCCGCCTCCCGGAAGACGCCCTCGAGCCCGTCCCGGCGCGCCGCCGAGCCGTGCCGCGCGTGCAGGCGCTCCATCCGCTCGACGGCGTCGCGCACGCCGTCCTGGTACTCGGCGCCCGCATAGGCGGCGATCCACGCCTCGTATGGGTTGGCCTCGCCGCGCACGGTGGCGGGGTCGGCGGCGAGGCGCGCGCCGATCTCGCCATAGCCGACGGTGCAGGGCGCGAGCGCGACGGCGAGGTCGAGGGCGTCGCCGGCGACGCCCGTCTCGAGGACGAACGACGTGTAGGCGGTGTTGGCAGGGTCCTCCTCGGCCGCCTCGAGGGCGGCCTCGTCGAGGCCCCACTGCGCGCAGTACTCGACGTGCAGGCGCATCTCGACCTCGATGATCCCGGCCGCCGCGGCCGCGGCCCAGCGCAGGTCCTCGACGGTGTCGGCCTTGTAGGCCTCGAGCGCATGGGCGCGCGCGAACTGCACGAGGAAGCGGTAGTCCTGCACGAGGTACTCGCGGAACGCGGCCTCGGGCAGCGTTCCGTCGGCGACGCCCTGGACGAACGGGTGGTGGGTGAAGGCGCGCCAGTCGTCGGCGCACGCGGCCCGCAGGTCGTCGATCAGCACGCCGGCAGCCTAGGCGGGGCCGGATTCGAGCGCATCCATCTGCTCGAGCTCGGTGCCCTTCGTCTCGCGCACGAAGCGCCAGACGTAGAGGAGGGACAGCACCGCGAACAGGGTGAACAGGCCGTAGGCGATGCCGAGGCCGACCTGCACGAGCTCGGGGAACATCTCGGAGACGACGAAGTTGGCGATCCAGTTGGCCATCACGCCGACGGACAGCGCGGCGGCGCGGATGCTGTTCGGGAACATCTCACCGAGCAGGACCCAGACCACCGGTCCCCAGGTGGCCGCGAAGAAGGCGACGAACACGTTCAGGGCGACGACGGCGATCGGCCCCTGCGCGCCGTCGAGCTGCGGCTGGCCGTCGACGCGGCCCGCGGTCGCGAAGACGACGGCGAGGGTGCCGAGGCTGAGCGCCATGCCGACGCTGCCGACGAGGAGCAGCGGCTTGCGACCGACGCGGTCGACGAGCAGGATCGCGACGACGGTGAAGGCGACGTTGACGAGCGAGATGATCGTCGAGGTGAGAAACGCGTCGCCCGCATCGAAGCCGACGCTCTCCCAGATCAGGTTGGAGTAGTAGAAGACGGCGTTGATGCCGACGAACTGCTGGAAGACGGCGATGCCGATGCCGATCCAGACGACGGGCAGGAGCCCGGAGCCCTTCGCGCGCAGGTCGGAGAGCCGCGACGCGCCGTCGTCGGCGAGGGACGCGCGGATCGCGGCGAGCTTGGGGGCGACGTCGTCGACGTAGATCGACTGCAGGACGGCGCGGGCCTCGTCGTCGCGCTCGGCTCCGACGAGGTAGCGCGGCGACTCGGGGAGGCGCGCGGCGAGCAGGCCGTAGGCCGTGGCGGGCACCACCATCAGGAGGAACATCCACTGCCAGGCCTCGAGCGGGCCGAGCGGGTTGGAGGCGGAGTCCCCGGCGAGGTTGATGATCACCTCGTTGACCAGCTGGGTGGCGAAGATGCCGATCACGATCGCGAACTGGAACAGCGACGAGAGCCGGCCGCGCAGATGCGCCGGGGCGATCTCGGCGATGTACATCGGCGAGACGACGGCGGCGAGGCCGATCGCGAAGCCGCCGACCACGCGCCAGGCCATGAAGTCCCAGACCGCGATCGGCAGCGCCGTGCCGATGCCGGCGACGAGGAACAGCAGCGCCGCGACGAGCATCACGCGGCGCCGGCCGAAGCGGGCCGCGATGCCACCGCCGATGAAGGCGCCGACGGCGGAGCCGAGCAGGGCGATCGACACGACGAACCCCTGCAGGAAGCCGCCGGTGATCGAGAACTCGGCGAAGACGGCCTTGTTGGCGCCGTTGATGACGCTCGAGTCGTACCCGAACAGGAAGCCGCCGAGAGCGGCCACGAGCGCGAGCGCGACGACGCGCCCGGTGCGGACGCGCTCAGGCGGGCTGTCTGGGGAGGGGTCCGCGGGGGCGTGCATGGGGGCGACGGTACCGGACAGGGCCGCCGGACCACGACCCCGAAGCACAGCCGATTGTTCGTCAATAGACTTAGGCCAATACCTATCAAAGTAGAAAGGTGTTGATTTTTCGAAACCAATCGTCTGAAGCCTATGTATTATGCTCAGCAGAAAACGATTATTAGACAATACACATAGGATAAAAACTATTCTACACTGCGGTAGGATCCCTCCATGCAGCTGCAACTGACCCCCGATCAGCTCCTCACCACCACCCGCGCCGTGCGCAAGCGGCTCGACCTCGAGCGCCCCGTGCCGCGTGACGTGCTGGAGGAGTGCGTATCGGTAGCCCTGCAGGCTCCGAGCGCCGGCAACACGCAGACCTGGTCGTTCGTGATCGTGACGGACCAGCCTGCCAAGGACGCGATCGCCGATCGCTACCGGACCTCGTTCGCCGCGTACGCCGCAGCCGGCACTCCGGCCGACGAGCTGTCCCCGCTGGGCCGGCGGATGATGGACTCGGCGCAGTTCCTCGCAGACCACATGCACGAGGTCCCGGCGCTGGTGATCCCATGCGTGCAGGGACGCCTCGAGCGGCGGGCGCCGGAAGGCCAGGCCGCCGGCTGGGGCTCGATCGTGCAGGCCGGCTGGAGCTTCTGCCTCGCGGCCCGCTCGCGCGGCCTCGGCACCTGCTGGACGACGCTGCACCTGACCTACGAGCGCGAGGTGGCCGACGTACTGGGGATCCCGTTCGAGGAGGTCACCCAGTCGTGCCTGCTGCCCGTCGCGTACACCAAGGGCACCGACTTCAAGCCGGGCCCGCGCACCGACGCGGCGGACGTGATCCGCTGGGACCGCTGGTAGCGGCGGGCGCGTCACCGCCTCCGCACCGCCGTGCGGTTGACAGCCGGCGCGGGTGCGGGACAATCGGGCCGTACCCCCGCGACGGCAGGAGGAGACGGTGCCCGACGGCCCTGACGACGACGCGCTGGCCGACGACGAGGTCGAGCTCGACGACCCCGACGCGCTGGCCGACGAGGACTGGAGCGACTTCACCTACGGGCAGGGTGCGCTCGACGAGGACGACTGACGGCGCGGCGTAAGCCGCGGGGCCGGAGCCCCGACCCGGGGGCATGCGCCTGCTCAGGATCGTGCTCGCCCTGCCGCTCTTCGTCGTCGGCGGCTACCTGGCCCTCGTGTCCCTGCTCGTGGGCTGCGCCAACCTCGCGGCCGGCGCGCCTGAGCGCAGCGGCCTGATCCTGCTGACCGGCCTGCCGACCTCCGTCGGCGAGTGGGTCCTCGGGGCCGCCGGGATGCTCCTGATCGGGCTCGGCTGGGCGATCGCCTCCGGCGGCCGCGCGCCCTGAGCCCGCCGCGCGCTCAGCCGATCCGGCCGGCGGCGCGCAGGAGCTCGACCACGCGCTGATGGGGCAGGGCCGGCATCCGCCGCGCCTTGCGACCGGTCATCTCGCGGTTGGCCACGAGCGCGTTGACCACGGCCTCCTCGACGCTCTGCACGACCGCGGCGTAGAGCGCGTCCATCCGCCCCCAC
>JAURLF010000133.1 GCA_030831375.1 Gaiellales bacterium
CGCCTCGGCGGCGGCCGCGTCGACGGCGTCGCGGATGCGGGGGATCGACTCGGCGGCGGCGTCCGAGTACGGGTCGCGGGTCAGCACCACCTCGAGCAGCTGCGCGTCGCCGGCCGTCGCGGTCAGCGACGGACGCACCGAGGCGACATCCTCCGCGTCGGCCTGCAGCGCTCCGACGACGGCGCCGGTGGCGGCCTCGAGGCGATCCGGCGGGGCGTCGACGATGACCTGCGTGGTGGCGAGCTCGCCCGCCGGCAGCGCCTTCGTGAGCGCGATCTGGCCCTGGATCGACTCGGGCTTGGCGCGGAAGCCGCCGCCGATGCCGAGGCCGCTCGGCTGGGTGAGGATCCCGAGCACGCAGACGGCGAGCAGCACCGTCACGATCACCACCGTGGCGATGGGCCGGCCAGTCACGACCTCGCCGACGCGGTGGTAGATCGAGCGGCGCGAGCGGTCGGCGGAGCCGAAGCGGGGGATCGCCGGCCAGAACGAGCGCCGGCCGACGATGGTCAGGAGCGCGGGCAGGAGCGTCAGCCCGGCGATCATCGTGATCAGGATCCCGATCGCGAGCACCGGGCCCTGGTTGCGGGTGCTGGAGAGGTCGGCGAAGAGCAGCACCAGCATCGCCGCGACGACGGTGCCGCCGCACGACAGGATCGCGGGGCCGGAGCGGGCCACGGCGCGCTGCATCGCCTCGTGCGTGTCCTCGCGCACCCGCAGCTCCTCCCGGAAGCGCGCGACGAGGTAGATGCAGTAGTCGGTGCCCGCGCCGAACATCAGGATGATCAGGATCCCGGTGGCCTGGCCGTTGATCGGCAGGTCGAAGGCCTTGACGACGAGGTAGACGACGCCGCCGGCGACGGCGTACGCCACGCCCACGACGATGAGCGGCACGACCGCGATGATCGGCGAGCGGTAGATCAGGAGCAGCAGCACGAGGATCAGCACCGTCGTGCCGATCAGGAGGGTGCCGTCGATCGATCCGAACACCTCGACGGCGTCGACGGTGATCCCAGCCGGTCCCGAGACGTACACCTCGAGCCCGGCAGGGGCGTCCGCCTTGACGATGTCGCGCATCTCGTTGACGGCGGGCTCGATGTCCTCGATCACCTGCGCGGTGATCGGCACCAGCATGATCGCCGTCGTGCCGTCCTCCGAGAGCAGGCCCAGCTGGGCGGCCTGCGGGGACAGCGGCGACTGGATCGGCGCGAGGTCGGGCAGCTGCGCGATCGCCCTCTCGTCGGCCTGGATCGCGGCACGGTCGGCGTCCGTCAGCCCGTCCGGGTTCTGGTAGACGATCAGCGCGGGAACGGTGCGCCCGTTGTCGAAGCGCGCGCGCAGCTCCTCGAGCGCGCGCGTCGAGTCGGCGCCCGCCGGCAGGAACGTCGTCGAGTCGTTCTGCGTGACCGAGTTGAGCTGGGCCTGGAGGGGGCCGAAGGCGGCGGCGACGGCGATCCAGGCGACGAGGACGAGCCACTTGGAGCGGCGGCCGGCGACGATGCGGGCGGGGGTCTGCATGGCGGGAGCTCGGGGCGGGAGCGGGGGAGGGGCGGCAGCGGCCCGTCCGCACTATCGCAGCGGCGTTCCCCGCGGCCGTCGTGGGGCGCCATACTTCCCCGCATGCGCGTCCTCGTCGTCGCCGCCGCCGTGATCGAGCTCGAGTGGGTCGCGGGGGCCGAGACCCTCGCGGTCGGCGTGGGCCCCGTCGAGGCGGCGGCCGCCACCGCGGCGCGGCTCGCGCACGATCCGCCCGACGCCGTCCTGCACGTGGGGATCGCGGGTGCGCGGTCGGGCGCGGGCCTCGCGATCGGCGACCTCGTCGTCGGCACGGAGAGCCGCTACGTGGACCTGCGCGCCGCGCTGCCGACGCTCGTCACGGCGTGCGCGCCCGACGCCGGCCTGCTCGAGCGGGTGCGGGCGGCGGTCCCGGAGGCGCGCGCCCTGCCGATCGCGACGAGCGCCGCCGTCGGCGGCGGCTCGGGCTGCGACGTCGAGGCGATGGAGGGGTTCGCGGTGCTGCGGGCCTGCGTACGGGCCGGCGTGCCCGCCGTCGAGCTGCGCGCGATCTCGAACATGGCCGACGAGCCGGACCGCGCCAAGTGGGACTTCGCCGGCGGCCTCGCCGCCCTCGCCGACGCCGGCCGGCGCGCGCTCGCGGGCCTCTAGGAGGACGAGCCGGAGCCGGAGCTCGAGCTCTTGGCCGAGTCGGCCTTCTTGGTCTCGCCGCCGTCCTTCTTCTTGCCCTGGGCCTTGCCGCCCTCGCCCTTGCCGGCGGCGTCCTTGGCCTTCTTGCCGCCCTTGCCGTAGTCGGTCGAGTAGAAGCCGGATCCCTTGTAGTGGATCGTCGGCGCGAAGAGGACGCGCTCGACCTTCTTGCCGCACGTCCCGCAGCGCTTCAGCGGCGGATCCGTCATCTTCTGGAAGGCCTCCGTGATGTGGCCCTCGGCGCAGCGGTACTCGTAGGTCGGCACGGAGCCCAGTGTAGCGCGGCCCGGGCGATCGCTTGGCACTCTCGGGGGGCAAGTGCCAAGCGGGCCGGGCGGGCTACCATCCGGGGCCGTGCGGATCGCGATCGTCACCGACTACTACTACCCGCACCTGGGCGGCATCACCGAGCACGTCCACGGCCAGGCCACCGAGCTGACGCGCCGCGGCCACGCGGTGACGGTGGTGACGGGCCGCGTGCTGCGCCCGCCGCCGATCGTCGACGGAGACGTGCGGCCCGAGCAGGACGCCCCGTTCGAGGTGGTCCGCGTCGGCGCCGCCCTGCCCGCGTACGGCAACGCGTCGCAGACGTACCACGTGGTCGACCCGCTCCTGCGCCGCAAGCTGCGGCGCATCCTCGAGGAGCGCCGCGTCGACGTCGTGCACGTGCACTCGCCGTACAGCCCGATCCTGCCGATGCTCGGCGTCCTCGCCGCCCCGCGCGGCGCGGTCCGCGTCGGCACGTTCCACTCGGTCTTCCCGCGCAGCCTCGCCCTCGACCTGTCGGCGCCGCTCGTGCGCCGCGTGATCGGCCGCCTGGACGGCCGCATCGTCGTCAGCGAGGCCTGCATCGGCTCGCTCGCGCCGTACTTCCCGGGCGCCTACGAGGTGATCCCGAACGGCATCGACGACCGCCGCTTCTCGCCGGAGGCCGACCCGCTGCCGGAGCTCGACGACGGCCGCCTCAACATCCTCTTCCTCGGTCGCTTCGACCCGCGCAACGGGCTCGACACGATGATCCGCGCCTTCAGCGAGGTGCGCCGCCGCACCGGCCCCGACCGGGTCCGGCTGGTGGTGGTCGGCGACGGGCCGCTGCGCGGCCGCTACGAGCGGATGGTGCCCGCCGACGTCGCCGGTGACGTGCACTGGGCGGGGCGCGTCAACTGGAACCGGCCGCGCTACTACGCGAGCGCCGACATCCACTGCACGCCCTGCCAGCGCGCCTCCTTCGGGATGGTGCTGCTCGAGGCGATGAGCTGCGGGCGGCCCGTGGTGGCGAGCCGCATCTCCGGCTTCCAGCTCTTGATGGAGCACGGCCGGCAGGGCCTGATGATCTCGCCCGCCGAGAGCGTCGAGCGCTTCGCGGAGGGCCTGATGTACCTGATCGAGCGGCCCGAGGAGCGTGAGCGGATGGGCCGCGAGGGCCGCCGCACCGCCGTCGCCGACTACGCCTGGTCGCGCGTCGCCGAGCGCCTCGAGGCGCACTACCTCGGCCTGCTCGAGCGGGGGCCGGCGCGGTGACGAAGGGCCAGACGATCCTGCGCGCCGTCCTGATCGGCCTCGTCGTGGTCGTCCTGACCGTCGTCGTCGACGGCATCCTCGTGCGCGCGGGCCTGACGTGGCTGGCCTGGGTCGTCGACGTCGCCGCCGTGCTCGCGCTCGTGCTCGGCGCGTGGGGGATGTTCGGGGCCAGCTCGCCGCTGTTCGGCGGCGTCGTCGACGGCTCGCGCATCCGTCGGCCCGTCGCCGCCCTCACCTTCGACGACGGCCCGTCGCCCGACACGACGCCGCGCATCCTCGACGCGCTCCGGCGCGAGGGCGTGCGCGCCACCTTCTTCGTGCTCGGCAAGCACGCCGAGCGCCACCCGGAGCTCGTCGAGCGGATCGTGCGCGAGGGCCACGAGCTCGGCAACCACGGCTACGACCACCGCATCCTCGCCTTCGCCGGCCCCGCCGAGGTGCACCGCCAGCTGCATCGCACCGAGCGCATCCTCAAGCAGGCGGGCGGCCCGCCGCCGCGTGTGTTCCGGGCGCCGCACGGGTTCCGCAGCCCGTTCGTGACGCGCACCGCGCGTCGGCTCGGCTACGTCACCTGCGCCTGGTCGGCAGGGGTCTTCGACACGGCCAAGCCGGGCGCGCCCGTGATCGTCGAGCGCTCCGTGCAGGCGCTCGAGCCGGGCGCGGTACTGCTGCTGCACGACGCCGACGGGTGGGGCGACGACAGCCGCGCCCAGACGGCGGACGCGCTGCCCGCGATCATCGACGCGGCCCGCCACCGCGGCCTCGAGCTGGTCACGATGAGCGAGATCGCCGCGCTCGACCCGCCGAAGCCCGTCTCGTGGCGGCGGCTCGCCCTCGTGGTCGGCGGCGTCGCCGCGGTCGCCGCCCTCGTGCTCGCCCGCGTCGACCGCGGCGAGGTCGACGCCGTGGTCGACACGTTCCGCAGCCTCTCGATCCCGCTCGTGATCGCGTCGCTGCTCGCCAACGTGGTCAGCGTCGCCTTCAAGGCCGTGATCTGGAAGGCCTCGCTCGATTCCGTGCCGGGCGTGCGGGCGCCGTACCGCGCGGTCGTGCCGGCGGTCTTCATCGGCTTCCTGCTCAACACCGCGCTGATCGCCCGGCTCGGCGAGATCGGCCGCGTCGTCGTGCTGCGCCGGCGCCTCGCCAAGGACGGCCAGGAGGTGCCGCTGCCCACGATGACCGCGACGGTGGTGATGGAGCAGCTCGTGCTCGGCATCACCCTCGTCGTCCTGCTGGTGGCGATGGTGCTGACCGTCGACGGCGTGCCCGACTGGGCGGGGCGCGGCACGCTGATCCTGCTCGGCGTCCTCGTCGCCGGCGCGATCGGCCTCGGCGTCGTCGAGCTCGTCAGCCGCTGGCGGCTGCGTCGCGGCGACATCGGCGAGGACTACGCGCGCACGTGGTGGCGCTCGACCCTGCGCACCGCCGAGATCCACCTGCACGCCGTCAGCCGCGGCGCGCAGCTCCTGCGCCGCCCGCAGCTGGCGGCGTCCTCGTTCGCGGCGGGGATCCTCTCGTGGGTCGCGCAGATCCTCGGCATCGGGCTGGCGCTCGCCGCGTTCGACATCGACGCCAACCCGGTCGCCGCCGCCTGCGTCGTCTTCCTCGTCTCCAACCTCGTCGGCTTCGTGCCGCTCGTGCCCGGCAACCTCGGCGTCTTCCAGCTGGCTGTGGCCACCGCCCTGTCGCAGGCCTTCGACGTCAGCTTCGGCGCGGCCGTCACGTTCGCGATCGGCCTGCAGGTGATCGAGATCGCGCTCGGCGCGGGCCTCGGCTTCGTGTTCCTGTCGCTGGAGGGCCTGTCCTTCGGCGACGTGCGGCGGACGATCAGCCGCGCCGAGGAGGAGGAGGAGGCGACATGGCGCCGGCCGCCGCCCGTCGTGTCCGCCGAGCGCGGCGGGGCGCTCGGCGCGTGAGGCGCGCGGCCCTCGCCGCGGTCGCCCTCGCCGCCCTCGCGCTCGCGGGCTGCGGCTTCCTCGAGCCGCGCGAGCGGATCCTGCCGGCCGGGTTCGCCGAGCCGCGCCTCTTGCTCGTCTCGGACGAGGCGCAGGGGCCGCTGCTCGTCGGCGGCGATTACGGGCTGCGCACCTCCCTCGACGGCGGCCGCACGTGGTCGACGCCCGTCCGGGGGGACGAGCCTGCGCTCGCCGCCGCTCCGTACGCGGACCGCATCCTCGTCGCGCGCGGCGCAACCGGGCAGTCGTACGGCTACGCGCTCCACGCCGACCCGGACGAGGCGCGGGCCTGGCCCTTCCCGGGCAACGTCGTCGCGCTCGCCGGCAGTGCGCGCCGCGACCGCCTGTGGGCCATCGCCAGCACGGGCACGGGCGCCCCGGCGCTGCACTACTCGAACGACGGCGGCGCGCGTTGGTGGCGGATGCCCGCCGTCGGGCTCTGCCCGCGTCCGCGGGCGCTCGCCGTCGGGCCGCTCGAGCCCGGCCGCCCCGAGCGGCTGTGGGTGGCCTGCGGCCGGCGCGGCCTGATCGTCTCCGACGACCTCGGCGTCGGCTTTCGGCGCATCGCGGGCATCGACGAGGCGCGCGACGTGGCCGCGGCGCGCAGCCGGGCGGGGCACGCGATCGTGCTGACGCCGCGCCTCCTGGTCACGTTCGACGCGGGCGCCACCTGGCGGGCCGTCGCGCTCGAGGCCGTCGCGGTCGCGATCGACCCGCGCAACGCCGACCTCGTGTTCGCCGTCGGCCCGAACGGGTCGCTGCACGCCTCGCTCGACGGCGGGCTCGGCTTCTAAGCGGGCCTGAGCCCGGTCGGCCCGTCGGCGAGCGCGGCGAGCCAGTCGGGCACGCGCAGCGGACGCCCGTCCGGGTTGACGCAGGCGTGCGTGGTGACGGCGCTCGCCGCCACCTCGCCGGCGGCCTCGAGCAGGTACGCGATCTGGATCACGGAGCGCGACGCAGCGGCCATCCCGGCGTGCACCACGACCGGGTCGCCGAAGCGCACCGCGCGGCGGTAGCGCACGGCGATCTCCACGACGGCCAGGTCGAGGCCGCCCCGGTGCACCTCCGCGTACGAGTGGCCCGCGCTCGCGAGCAGCTCGACGCGGGCCTCCTCGAGCCACGGGACGAACGCGGCGTGGTGGACGACGCCCATGGCGTCTGTCTCGGCGAAGCGCACCCGCACCGGGTGCGCGAACGGGTAGCGGGCCGGGTCGAGCGGCGGATCGATCAGCGCGCGCGCCATCCGCGGAGCATGTCAGACCCTGCGCCGCGACCAGCGGAGGCGCAGCGTCGCCGGGCGCCGGAAGGTGAAGCCGGCGGGATCGTCGGCGTGGGCGAGGGCGAGACCGGATAGGGACCCGAGGAGCACGTCGAGCGCCGAGACGAGCTCGAGTCGTGCGAGGTGCATGCCGATGCAGTGATGCTCACCGAAGGCGAACGAGAGGCCGTGGCGGGCGTTCGGACGATGCGGGTCGAAGCGCAGCGGGTCGGGGAACACCGCGGGGTCGCGGTTGGCGGCGATCACCGACACGCCGACGAAGGCGCCCGCCTCGAGGGGGACGCCGCCGAGCTCGGTCGGCTCGCGGGCCCAGCGCTCGGCGAAGGCCACGGGAGGAAGCAGGCGCAGCGCCTCGTCGACGGCGCCCTGGAGCGACGTGCGCTCGGAGCGCGCCGCGTCGAGTGCGCCGGGGTGGCGCAGGAGCAGGAGCAGCGTGTTCATCACGCCGGCCTGGATCGTCTCGATCGCCCCGAACAGGATCACGCGCAACTGCGCTGCGATCTCCGCATCGGTCAGCGCTCCGCCGGAGTGCTCGATCGCACGGGCGGCCACCGAGCCGTCGGGTCGCGCGCGGCCGCGCGCGAACTCCGGCAGGAGCCGCGGGTCGAGCTCGGCGCGGGCGCG
>JAURLF010000018.1 GCA_030831375.1 Gaiellales bacterium
GCTCGGGCTCGAACCGAGGACCTCTCGCTTACAAGGCGAGTGCTCTGCCAACTGAGCTACGCCGGCGCCAGCGCAGCCTAGCGACCGCGATGTAGGGCATCCTCAGGGAGTGCAGCGTCCGCTTCGCGTCCTCGTGGTCTCCAACATGCTCCCGTCGGCCGACGCGCCGCAGTACGGGGTGTTCGTGGCGCGGCAGACGGCCGCGCTCGAGCAGGCGGGCTGCGTGGTCGAGCTGGTCGGTCTCGAGCGGCGCGCCACCGGCCGGGGCGGGAGCGCGCGCAAGTACGCGGGGCTGCGCCGCGATGGGGTGCACGCGGCGAACCGGATGCGCCCCGACGTCGTGCTCGCCCACTATCTCGTGCCGACCGCGCAGATCGCGCGCCGCGCGGCCCGCGTCGCCGGCGCTCCCTACGTGCTCGTCGCCCACGGCGGCGACGTCGCGCACCTGGAGCGCTCGCGGCCGCTGCGGCTCGCGACGCGCCGCGCCGTCCGCGGTGCGTCGCACGTGGTTGCCGTATCGCAGCCCCTCGCCGAGCGCCTCCGCGCGGCCTGCCCGGGCGTCGAGCCCGTGGTGATCGACACGGGCGTCGACCGCGTGCGCTTCCGGCCCGGCCCGGGCGACGCGACGGCCTTCGGGGCGGAGCCGAGCCGTCCCCTCGTCGTGCAGGTCGGCAACCTGATCGAGCGCAAGAACCCCGAGCGGCTCGCGCGCGCCGTCGAGCGGCTGCGCGCGGAGACGGGCGGCGGCGAGCTGTGGATCGCCGGGGATGGGCCGCTCGCCGAGCGTCTCGCCGGCCTCGGCCACGTGCGGCTGCTCGGCGCCGTCGCGCCCGACCGCATCCCCGATCTCCTGCGCGTCGCCGACGCCGCTGCGCTCGTGGCGCTGTCGGAGGGCTACGGCCTCGGCGCGATCGAGGCGGTGGCCTGCGGCGTGCCGCTGGTCGTGTCGGAGACGGCGCCCGTGGCCGGAGAGCTGCCGCCGAGCGCGGCCGTGCGCGTCGACCCCCATGACGAGGACGCGATCCTCGCAGGGCTGCGCCAGGCGCTCCTGCTCGATCGCGCCGATCCGGCCGGGCAGGCCGTCGCCGACCGCCACGCCGACGTGGTGCAGGCGCGGCGGCTCCTCGACGTGCTGGCGGCTGCGGCCGCTAGTCGCCCGTGACGGGCTCGGCCTCCTCGACGTAGGCCTCCACGCCGAAGTCGCCCTCCCACAGCTCCTCGACCCGGGCGAACTCCTCGTCCGTCACGGCCGGGGTGTCCGACGCGGCGGCGAACTCGTCGACCTGCGCGGCGTCGTAGATGTTCGGGAGCACGCTCGCCACCTCGGGCTCGTGCAGGAGCCACTGGATCGCGGCCTGGCCGAGGGTGCGGTCGTCGCGCTCGAGGAAGCGCACCCGCTCGACCTTCTGCACGCCCTCGACGAGCCAGGAGCGCGGGCGGTGGCGGCGGTGGTCGTTCTCCGCGAAGACCGTGTCGAGGGTGTACTTGCCCTCCAGCATTCCCGACGAGTGGGGGACGCGGGCGACGATCGAGACGCCGTTCGTGCGCGCCGCGGCGATGAAGTCGCGGCCCGGCTGCTGCTCGAGCAGGTTGTGGATCACCTGCATGGCGTGGATCGGGCGGTTCTCCGCCACCCACAGGCCCTCGTCGCGCCAGCCGATCGCGGGGCCGAGCGCGACGCCGATGGAGCGCACCGTGCCGGCCTGCAGGAGCTCGTCGAGGAGCTCGAAGATGCCGTCGTCCTGGAGCGCGTCGAGGCGCGGGTTATGCAGCTGGTAGAAGTCGATCGTGTCGCGGCCGAGGCGCTGCAGGCTCTGCTCGAGGGCGTAGCGGATGAAGGTGGGCGACCAGTCGTGCGGGCGCTCGCTGTGGCCCTTGCGATCCCACGGCGAGTAGATGTCGTAGCCGAACTTCGTGCCGACCTGGACGTCCGCGTCGTCGCCGAAGGCCTTGCGCAGGAGCTGCTCGCCGCGGCCCTCGCCGTACGTGTCGGCCGTGTCGAAGAAGGTGATGCCGCGGTCCTTGGCGTGGCGCAGGAGCGCCACGGCCTCGTCGTCGGTGTAGTCGCCCCACCAGCCGGTGGCGACCGTCCAGACGCCGAAGCCCACCGCGGAGACCTCGACGCCGCTGGATCCAAGGGTGCGTCGCTGCATGGCCTGAACCATACCGCCGCTCGGCGGGTCGGGGCGACCGCGCGCTCGGGTAGCGTGCGCCCCGGACCACGGAATCGCGGAGGGGGGTGGGGACATGGCGGAGCAGGTGCGCTTGACACGGCTCTCGACGGGCGGCGGTTGAGCCTCCAAGCTCCCCGCCGGGGAGCTGGCGCAGGTCCTGCGCCACGTCACGGCCCCCACCGACCCGGACGTGCTGGTCTCGAGCGAGACGATGGACGACGGCGCCGTCGTCCGGCTCGACGACGGCACGCTGCTCGTGCAGACGGTGGACGTCTTCGGCCCGCCGGTCGACGACGCGCGCGACTACGGCCGCATCGCCGCGGCCAACGCGGTCTCCGACGTGTACGCGATGGGCGGCGTGCCGCGCTTCGCGCTGGCGATCCTCGCGATTCCCGCCGACCTCGACCGGGACGTCGCCGTCGCGATCCTGCGGGGCGGGCAGGAGCTCGCGAAGTCCGTCGGGGTGGCGATCGTCGGCGGCCACACGGTGACGGCGCCCGAGCCGCTGTACGGCCTCGCCGTGACGGGCACGGTGGCGCCCGATGGCCTCTGGACGAACGCGGGCGGGCGCCCCGGCGATCTGCTGGTGCTGACCAAGCCGCTCGGCACGGGCGTCGTCTGCAACGCGCTGCGCAAGGACCTCGCCCCGGACGAGGTGGTGGCGGCGGCGGTGGCGTCGATGGCGGCTACGAACCGCGACGCGGCGCTGGCGCTGCGCCCGCTCGCCCCGCACGCGGTCGTCGACGTGACGGGCTTCGGACTGGCCGGGCACCTGCACGCGATGGCCCGCTCCTCGGGCTGCGCGGCCGAACTCGACCAGGCCGCGCTGCCCGCTCTGCCCGGGGTGCTCGAGCTGATCGACGCCGGCGCGGTGCCCGGCGGGACGCGCCGCAACCGCGAGGCCGCGACCTACCTCGAGGCGGCCGCCGCGGACCCCCGGCTGGCGCTCCTGGCCTGCGACGCGCAGACCTCAGGCGGGCTGCTCGCCGCCGTCGACCCGGCCTGCGACCCCGCGGCCCTGCCGGGCCCGGTGGTCGGTCGCCTCACGGCCGGCGAGCCCGGCGCGCTGCGGCTCGGGTAGGACCGGCGGGCCGGGCATCGCGCTCGGGCTACACTGCGCGCCATGGTCGAGGCGATCTTCGTCGCGCTGCAGGTGATTCTCGGGATCCTCGTGATCATCCTCGTGCTCGCGCACTCCGGGAAGGACTCGGGGCTTTCGGGCGCGTTCGGCATCGGCCAGTCCCAGTTCGGGGCCACGCAGGTGATGGAGCGCAACCTCACGCGCATGACCATCGCCGTGGCCGTGCTGCTGGTCCTGAACACCATCTTCCTCGGGTTCCTCCTGCAATGACCCCGGAAACGCGCGAGACCCGCGATTGCGGGCCTCGGCGTCGTACGGGAGGAGGGGATGGTGTCCGCGGAATCCGCGGCGGAGGTATCGGTGGAGCGGTCGAGCATCAGACAGTTCGTGACACGCTCGTGCCGCGGATGACCGCGCACCCGTATGACGGAAATCCGTCAGCATGAGCGTTCCGCGCCTGATCGCCTCCGACCTCGACGGCACGCTGCTCGGCCCCGACGGATCCGTCTCCCCGCGCACGCGCCGCGCCCTCGACGCGGCCGCCGGCGCCGGCATCGACATCGTGCTCGTGACGGGGCGCCCGCCGCGCTGGGTGCGCGAGCTGCCCGACGCGACCGGGGCGCATGCGGTCGTCGTGTGCGCGAACGGCGCGCTCCTCTACGACGTCGACGAGCACGCCGTGATCGACCACGCCCCGATCCCGGCCGCCCTCGCCGTCGAGCTCGTCGAGCATCTGCGAACCGACGCCCCGGACTGCCGCTTCGCCTGCGAGATGACCTTCGCCTTCGGCCGCGACGCCGACTACCCGGCGCGCCTGCCGACTCCGCCCGACACGCTGATCGGCGACGTCCGCGACATGGTCGCCGAGCGCGACGCGAC
>JAURLF010000134.1 GCA_030831375.1 Gaiellales bacterium
CGGGGCGGTCGCGGTGGACGATGCCCTCGACGTCGACGCCGACGATCTGCTCCACGCCTGCGGCGAGGAGCATGTTGGTGATGGCCGAGCCCGCCGCACCGGTGCCGATCACGGCGACGCGGATCCCGGCGAGGTCCTTGCCGACCACGCGCAGCGCGTTGCGCAGCGCGGCGAGCACCGTCACGGCGGTGCCGTGCTGGTCGTCGTGGAAGACGGGGATGTCGACGAGCTCCTGCAGGCGGCGCTCGATCTCGAAGCAGCGCGGCGCAGCGATGTCCTCGAGGTTGATGCCGCCGAAGCCCGGCGCGAGCGCCGCGGCGCAGCGGACGATCTCGTCGACGTCGGTCGTGTCGAGGCAGATCGGCCAGGCGTCGACGCCGGCGAACTCCTTGAACAGCATCGCCTTGCCCTCCATCACGGGCAGGGCCGCCTCAGGGCCGATGTCGCCGAGGCCGAGGACGGCGGTGCCGTCCGTGACGACGGCGATCGCGTTGCCCTTCGCGGTCAGGTTCCAGACGCGCTCGGGCTCCTCCGCGATCGCCTCGCAGACGCGTGCGACGCCCGGCGTGTACGCCATCGAGAGGTCGTCCCGGGTGCGCACCGGCACCTTCGCCTGCATCTCGATCTTGCCGCCTTTGTGCATCAGGAAGGTGCGGTCCGACACGTTGACGATGCGGATGCCAGCGATGCCGCGGATCGCGTCGACGACGCGCCGGCCGTGCTCCTCGTCGGCGCAGAGCACGCTGATGTCGCGTACGACATGCCCCGCGTCGACCCGCACGAGATCGATCGCCCCGAGGATGGCGTCCGCCTCGCCGACGGCGGCCGCGACACGCGCGAACTGGCCGGGCTCGTGGGGGATGACCGCGCGGATCGTCAGGCTGTACGACGCGGAGTGGTGGACGGCCACGCGCCCAGCGTAGCGCGGAGCCGGCCGACTACCCTCCAACGCATGGTGAAGAAGGCCTCGGAGCTCGACCTCGGCGACGAGCCGGCGCGCGCGTCGCGGCTGTTCCTCGTCGACGGCAACTCGCTCGCGTACCGGGCCTTCTTCGCGCTGCCCGAGGACTTCGCGACCAGCGAGGGCTTCCCGACGGGGGCCCTGTTCGGGTTCTCGAGCATGCTGATGAAGCTGCTGCAGGACTATCGTCCGCAGGGCGTCGTCGTCTGCTGGGACGAGAAGCCGACCGAGCGGCTCGCGCTGCACGAGGGCTACAAGGCCTCCCGCAAGCCGACGCCGGAGCTCCTCAAGGAGCAGCGCCCGCACTTCCCGGAGATCGTCGACGCCTTCGGGTACCGCAACCTGTCCGTCGAGGGGCGCGAGGCCGACGACGTGATCGGCACCCTGACCCGGATCGCCGACGAACGCGGCGTGCCGACCTGCGTCGTGTCCACCGACCGCGACGCGTTCCAGCTGGTCTCGGACGGGGTCTGCCTGATGATGACGCCGCGCGGCATCACGGACGTCCTCGTCTACACGCCCGAGCGCGTCGCGGAGCGCCTCGGCGTGCCGCACACCGCGGTGCCGGACCTGATCGGCCTCAAGGGCGACACCTCGGACGACATCCCCGGCGTGCCCGGCATCGGCGACAAGACGGCCGCGGACCTGCTGGCCCGCTACGGCACGCTGGAGGGCGTCTACGAGCACGTCGACGAGATCACAGGCCCGAAACGCCGCCAGAGCCTGCTCGAGCACCGCGACGACGCGTTCCGCTCGCGCGAGCTCGGCACGATCGTGCGCGACATCCCCGAGCTCGCGGACTTCGATCCGGCGGCCGAGCTCGACCGGCCGCCGGACCGGTCGAAGCTCGCCGAGCTCTTCCGACGCTGGGAGATGCACGGCCTTCTGCGCCGGCTCGAGGACCTCGACGACGCGCTGCCCGCCATGACCCTCGAGGGTGACGCGCAGGCGCCGGCGGGGCCCGCCCTCAGCGGGCGGCGCGCCGACCGGGCCGCGCTGACCGCGGCGCTCGCCGACGCCGACGAGGCCGGCGTGGCGGTCGCCGAGGGCCTGCTGGCGGTGGCGACCGACACGGGCCAGTGGATCGTCGGCGCCGACGACACCGGGATCGCGGCGCTCCTCGACGGTCCCGCGCTGATCGCGCACGACGCCAAGCGCGCCCTGCGCGCGGTCGGGGCGGAGCGCGTCGCGCCCGCCTTCGACACGGCGCTCGCCGCGTACCTGCTCGATCCGGGCCGCAGCGGGTACGCCGTCGACGACCTGCTGCGCGAGCACGCGCTGCGGGTCGACGCGACGGGCGACGGCGCGGATGCCGTGCGCGAGGCCGTCGGCGTGCGGCTCTTGCGGCCGAAGCTGAGCGAGCGGCTGCACGAGCGCCGTCTGCTCGGCCTCCTCGCCGACCTCGAGCTGCCGCTCGTGCCGGTGCTGGCGGAGATGGAGCGCGTCGGGATCGCGATCGACGCGGAGCTGCTCGGCCGCATCGCCGACCGCTGCCAGGCCGAGGCCGAGGAGCTCGCGGCCGAGGCGCACCGGATGGCGGGCGGCCCGTTCGCGCTGGGCTCGCCGAAGCAGCTCGGCGAGGTCCTGTTCGGCACGCTCGGGCTGCCCGTGGAGAAGTCCGGCAAGACGGGCCCCTCGACGGATCGCACGGTGCTCGCGAAGCTGCGCGATCGGCACCCGATCATCGGCGTCATCGAGCGCTGGCGCGAGCTCTCGAAGCTCCTCTCCACGTACCTGCGCGCGCTGCCCGAGGCCGCCGACGCGGCGGGCCGCGTCCACACCACGTTCTCGCAGCACACGGCGGCCACCGGCCGGCTCTCCAGCACGAACCCGAACCTGCAGGCGATCCCCGTGCGCAGCGAGCTCGGCCGGGAGATCCGCGCCGCATTCGTCGCGCCGCCGGGGCGGCTGCTCGTCTCGTGCGACTACTCGCAGGTCGAGCTGCGGATCCTCGCGGCGCTCAGCGGCGAGCCGGCCCTCGTCGACGCCTTCCGGCGTGGGGAGGACGTGCACCGGGCGACGGCGGCCGAGGTGCTCGGCAAGGCGCCGGAGGACGTCACGAAGGAGGAGCGGGACCGCGCGAAGGCCGTCAACTTCGGGATCATCTACGGGATCAGCGCCTTCGGCCTGTCGGAGCAGCTCGAGATCCCGCGCGACGAGGCGCAGGGCTACATCGACACGTACCTGGGGCGCTACCCGGCCGTCGGCGCCTTCATCGAGCGCACGATCGCCGAGACGGAGGAGCGCGGCTACGCGCTGACCCTGCTCGGCCGCCAGCGCCCGATTCCGGAGCTGCGCGCGAAGAACCGTCAGGTCCGCCAGCTCGGCGAGCGCCTTGCCGTCAACTCGCTGATCCAGGGCAGCGCGGCCGACATCATCAAGGTCGCGATGATCGCCTGCGACCGCCGGCTGCGCGACGAGGGCCGCGACGCCGCGCTCGTCCTGCAGATCCACGACGAGCTCCTGTTCGAGGCCGCGGAGGACACCGCCGAGGACGTGCGCCGGATCGCGGTTGAGGAGATGGTCGCGGCGCACCCGCTCGACCCGCCGCTGGTCGCGGACGCCGGCATCGGGCCGACCTGGGCCGCCGCGAAGGAGTAGGGCCGGCCTGCGGCCGAGGCCGCCGGCCGCTGGTACGCTTGCGCCCGTTCAACGGCCCCTCCGGGCCGATTCCCGAGACAAGGACAGTCCTCTACCGATGCCGCAGACCAAGGAAGAGATGATCGCCGCCGACCCCAGCGTGTGGGTCGAGATCGACGGCGAGATGGTGCCCAACTACGACGCGACGCTGTCGGACTTCTCCGAGGGCGACGTCGTGACGGGCAAGGTCGTGCGCATCGACAAGGACGAGGTGCTGATCGACATCGGCTACAAGAGCGAGGGCGTCATCCCCGTCGCCGAGCTGTCGATCCGCCGCAGCGTCGACCCGGCCGACGAGGTCGAGATGGGGGAGGAGGTCGACGCCCTCGTCATGCAGAAGGAGGACGCCGACGGCCGCCTGATCCTGTCGAAGAAGCGTGCCCGCTTTGAGAAGGCGTGGAAGCGCATCGAGGCCGCCGCGGAGAGCGGCGAGCCCGTCGACGGCACCGTCATCGAGGTCGTCAAGGGCGGCCTGATCATCGACCTCGGCGTTCGCGGCTTCCTGCCTGCCTCGCTGGTCGATATCCGCCGCGTGCAAGACCTCGAGGAGTTCCGCGGCCAAGAGCTGCGCTGCAAGGTGATCGAGCTCAATCGCTCGCGCAACAACGTCGTGCTGTCGCGCCGCGCCATGCTCGAGGAGGAGCGCCGTGAGGTCCGCCAGC
>JAURLF010000135.1 GCA_030831375.1 Gaiellales bacterium
CCCGAGGTCGTCGGGCTCGGCGTGTACCCGCCCGACGCCCTGCCCGCCCCGCTGACGCCGTCCGGCGCGCAGGTGCTGGCGTTCGCGGGCCGCGCGGCCCGCTGAGGCGGCGGCGCTACAGGATCACGCCGTAGCCCGACAGCTGCTGCGTGATCCGGGTCAGCTCGCCGGTGGCGAGCAGGGCGCCGACGACGATCATCACGGCGCCGGCGACGCGGTTGATCCACGCGCCGTAGCGGCGGTACGCGCCGGTGCGCTCGAGCAGCCACGAGGCGAGCAGGCCCGAGAGCAGGAACGGCACGCCGAGGCCGACGCCGTACGCGAGCAGCAGGATCGAGCCGCGGCCCGACCCCTGCGTGGCGGCGTACAGGAGCACGGAGGTGAGGACGGGGCCGATGCAGGGCGTCCAGCCGACGGCGAAGGCGACGCCGGCGACGCCGGCGCCCGCGAACGAGGTCGGGCGGGCGGGCAGGCCGACGCGCGCCTCGCGCCCGACGAGCCGCTGCCCGAAGCCGAGCAGGGCGAGACCCATCAGCATCACCACGATCCCGCCGACGATCTCGAGGGTGCGGCGGTGCTCCGAGATCAGCCCGCCGAGGTAGCCGACGCTGACGCCGTAGAGGGCGAACACGGCGGTGAAGCCGCCGACGAAGCAGAGCGTGGTCAGGGTCACGCGGCGCGTGTTCGAGCCGAGCTCGTCGTACGGCACGCCCGACACGTACGACAGGTACGCGGGCACGAGCGGCCACACGCACGGCGACAAAAACGACACGAAGCCGGCGGCGAACGCGGTGGCGAGCCCGACGAGGCCGAGCTCGATCACGGCGCGTCGAGGGCGCGGGCGCCCTGCTCGAGGGTCGCCTCGGTCGCCTCGCCGAGGATGCGGCCGACGACCTCGCCCTGCGCGTCGAGAAAGAACGTGGCGGGCAGGCCGGGCACGCCCCAGGCGCTGCCGATCGGGCCGTCGTCGATCACGCTCGGCCAGTCGGCGCCCGTGTCCGCGGCGAAGGCGCGCGCGTCGGCCGGATCGTCCTGGTAGCTGACGCCGACGATCGCGAGGTCGGGGTTGGCGGCCTGGAAGGCGGCGAGCGCGGGAATCTCCTTGCGGCACGGCCCGCACCACGACGCCCAGAAGTTGAGCACCACGGGCGTGCCGCGCAGGTCGGCGAGGTCGAAGGCCTCCCCGCTCAGGGTCTCGCCCTGGACGGGGGGCGCCGCGAACGGCTCGAAGGCGGCCACGCCGGCGTCCACCGGGGGCGTGCGCTCGGCGGCGTCCGTCGCCTGGGAGGCGCCGCGCAGCCCGACGACGAGGGCGACGACGCCAACGGTGGCGAGCACCGCGATCACGACCATCCACGTCCGCGACATCACGCCAACCGTATCGCAGCGCCGCGGCCGTTCGGCGCGACCGCCTCTCAGCGGATCAACAGGCGCGCATCGGCGGGCGCCATCGGCGCGCGGCCGAGCGACTCGCCGAGGCGGACGGCGCGCTCGACGAGCTGGGCGCTCGACGTCGCGGCGGTGCCGTCGGGCAGGGCGGTGGCGTCCTCGAGGCCGGTGCGCACGTGCGCGCCGGCGGCGGCGGCGACGGCCTGCACGGCGGGGCTCGCGTCGTCGCGGGCGCCCGCCACGATCGGCAGGCCTGCGAGCACGGAGCGCGCGTGGTCGATCAGGCGCAGCGCGTTCTGGGGCGTGCCGGCGGCCGTGTCCGGGTCCGTCGACGCGGCGCCGCCGAGCGCGAGCGAGAGGAACGGCGCGCGCCCGAGCAGCGCGTCGTCGCCGAGCACCTCGAGGTCGCCGATCGCGTCGAGGCCGCCGGCGACGGGCACGGGCCGGACGCCGGCGCCGTCGAGGGCCTCGAGGATCTGGCGCGCCTCCTCGCGGTGCGCGGGCAGGTCCGGCGCGGGCGGGCGCACGTGCACCGCGCCGAGCTCGGGCAGGTCGCGGAGGATGCCGAACAGCGCCGTCACGGTGCCGAGCGACGTCTGCCGCGGACGCTGCGTCGACAGGAGCACCGGCGCGTCGACGGCGGCGCGGATGGCGGCGACGACGTCATCGACCACGAGGTCGAAGGCGGGTGCGGCGACCGCGACCATGCCGGCGCCGGCGTCGACGGCGCGGCGCGCCTCCGCCGCGAGCTCGTCGGGGGTGACGGGCAGCTGGGGGCACTGCTCCCGGGTGCGCGTGCCGTTGAGCGCGGCGACGATCAGGAGCGCGTCCGTCACCGCACCGCCTCCGGCAGGCGCGCGAGGTCGTCGAGCTGGTCGGCGATCCACGCCGCCACATCGTGCACCTCGACGGCGCGGCGCAGCCCGTCGGCGCGGATCGCGCGCTCGGCAGCGGGCAGGTCGAGGGCCTGCTCGAGGGCGGCCGAGGTCTGGCCGACGTCGAGCGGCTCGACGGGCACGCACCACGCGCCGAGCTCTTCGAAGGAGCCCGCGCACACGGAGAGCGCGACGGCGCCGTCGCGCTCGTTGAGGAGAGGGGCTTCCTTCGAGATCAGGTTCATGCCGTCGGCGATGGGGTTCACGAGGAGGACGTCGTACTCGCGGTACGCGGCGACGGCCAAGGGGAAGTTATCGCCTATGCGCAGGTCGATGGGGAGCCAGTCGCGCGTGCCGTGCCGCTCGTTGACGGAGCGGGCGGCTGCGCGGATGTCATCGAGGTGCTGCGCGTAGATCGGCACCGCCAGGCGGGACGGGTCGACGAGGGCCAGCATCCCGACCTCGCCGTGCAGGTCCGGGCGGCGCTCCAGCAGGCGATCGAACGCGTGGTAGGCGCGCACGCTGTTCTTCGACGGGTCGCTGCGGTCGACGCGCAGGATCAGCCGCCGCGGCCGCTCGCGCACGAGCGCGGCGTGCGCCGCGAGCGCCGCCGGCGCGTCCCTGACGCGCCGGAAGCCGTCCGGGTCGATCGAGATCGGGTAGTGACGCACGCGCGTCTCGTGCCCGTCGAGCGCGACCGCGCCCGCCTCGGGGTCGACGTCGGCCCCCGGCAGCGCGTCGGCGCAGGTGGCGAGGAAGCGCGCCGCGTCGCCGCGGGTCTGGAAGCCGACGATGTCGGCGCCGAGGAGGCCCTCGAGGAGCTCATCGCGCAGGTCCGTCGGCAGCCGCGACCAGGCCCCGGGCTCCGGCCAGGGGATGTGCGTGAAGTGCAGGACGGGCGCGGCGACACCCGCCTCGCGCAGCATCCGCGGCACGAGGTACAGCTGGTAGTCATGCACGAGGATCGCGTCCGCGCCGGCCTCGGCCGCGGCCTCGCGGGCGACGCTCGCGTTGTAGCGCCGGTAGCCGGCCCAGCCGGCGCGCAGCTCGGCCTCGGAGTCCGGCTCGACCCCGTCGCCGTAGAGCCGGTGCTGGATGAACCACAGCAGCGGATTCGCGACCTGCCGGTACATCGCGGCGTAGTCGAGCGGGTCGGGGTCGGCGAAGCGCAGCCGGAACTGGTTGCCGGCGGCGTCCTCCTCGCGCATCGCGGTGCCGGCCTGCTCGGCCGCCACGACGTGGTCCTCGGCGGTGATCGCGCACGCGATCCACGTCACGTGGTGCGCGCCGATCAGGCCGCGCAGGGCCGACACGAGGCCGCCGGCGCCGCGCCGGGCCACGCGCCGGCCGTCGTCGGTGCCGTACCGGATCGGGCCGCGGTTCGAGACGACGGTGAGGATGCGCCGCGCCGGGGCCATGCCCCGAGCCTAGCCGGTATCAAGCGGACGGCGGCGAGGGGTTGGCCGTATCCGCGGCGAGGTCGAGCCGGAACGCCTTGCTCCCCGCGCCCTGCTCGAGCACGAGCCGGCCGCCCATCCGCACGGCCAGCTCGGAGGCGATCGCGAGCCCGAGCCCGGAGCCATCGCCGGCGCCCCGGCCGCGCGCGAAGCGCCCGAACACGGCGGCGACGTCCTCCTCCGGGATCGGGGGTCCCGAGTCCTCCACGGCCAGGGACGCGATGCCGCCGGCGGCGCGCGTGAGGATGCGCACGCGCACGCCGTCGGGGTTGTGGCGCAGCGCGTTGTCGACGAGGACGCGGGTGATCTGCCCGATCCGGGCCTCGTCGCCGAGCGCCATCGCGGGCTCGGCGACGACGTCGACGATCGCCCCGCGGGCGCGCGCCACCGCGGCCAGGTCGGAGGCGGTGCGGGCCGCGACGGCGGACAGCTCGACGGGCTCGATGTCGAGCGGCACCTTGCCCGCGTCGAGGCGCGACAGGTCGAGCAGGTCGGTGGCGAGCCGCGTCAGGCGCGCGACCTGGTCGCCCATCGTCGCGAGGTACTGGTCGCGCCGGGACGGGTCCTCCTCGTCGGCGAGGAGCTCCATGAATCCCGACAGCGCGAAGACGGGCGTGCGCAGCTCGTGCGACGCGTTGGCGACGAACGCGCGCCGCGCCGCGTCCGTGGCGGCGAGCTCGTCGCGCATGCGGTCGAGGGCGCGCGCGAGGTCGCCGATCTCGTCCCTGCCGCGATCCGCGATCGGCGTGTCCAGGGTGCCCGCGGCGATCCGGCTCGAGGCGCGCTCGAGGCGCCGCAGCCGCCGCGTCAGGAGCGCCGCGGCGAGCGCGCCCACGAGCACGGCGAGGGGCAGCGCGATCAGGGCGCCGATCGCGCTGCGGCGCACCGTCAGCCGCACCGCGGCGTCGATGTCGGCCAGGCTCGAGCGCAGGAGCACCACGTAGACGCCGTTGCCGACCCGCATGGCGTACGCGGCCTCCGCGACCTCTCCCGTCGCGATCCGCGCGGTGCCGCGCTGCACGCCCGCGTCGGTGGCGGCGCGCTCCGCGGCGGGCGACGAGCCCTCCGCGAGCGGCTCCGTGACCGGCACGAGGCGGCCGCCGCCGAGCCGCTGGTAGACGAAGGCCTCGGTGTCGGTCAGCTCGCCGTAGGCCCGCGTGACCGCGTTCGCGCTGGCTGCGCCGCCCGATCCGGCGAGCGCGTCCGCGAAGTTCGAGGCGAAGGTGGGGGCGGACTGCTCGGCGGAGCGCGCGACCTGCTCGACGCGCTCGTCGACGAGGTCGCCGCGCAAGGACGGCAGCACGAGCACCGCGGTCAGCGCGATCGTGACGAGCGCGACGAGGAGGACCAGGAGACCCAGCCAGATCGTCAGCCGCCGGAACGGGAAGACCCGGTCGACGAGCCAGTCCACGTCAGCCCTCGAAGCGGTAGCCGACCCCGCGGACGGTGTGGATGCGCTGCGGGTCGGCGGGGTCCGCCTCGATCTTCTCGCGCAGGTGCCGCACGTGCACGTCGACGGTGCGCGGCTCGCGGAAGTCGGACGAGCCCCAGACCTGGTCGAGCAGCTGCGTGCGGCTGTAGACGCGCCCGGGGCTCTCCATCAGCGCGGTCAGGATCTCGAACTCGACGTAGGTCAGGTCGACCTCGGCGCCCTCCACCAGGACGAGGCGGCGGCCGCGGTCGAGCACGACGCCCGCGCCGTCGAGGACGGCCGTGTCCGGCTCGTCGGGGGCGGGCGCGGCCATCGAGGCGCGCCGCAGGATCGCGCGCACGCGCGAGCGCAGCTCCGACAGCCCGAACGGCTTGGTGATGTAGTCGTCGGCGCCGAGCTCGAGCCCGACGACCTTGTCGACCTCGTCGTCGAGCGCGGTCAGCATGATGATCGGGACCGTCGAGCGGCCGCGGATCTCCTGGCAGACGTCGCGGCCGGAGCGGTCCGGCAGCATCACGTCGAGCAGGATCGCGTCAGGCGCCTCGCGCTCGAACGCGGCGATGCCGTCGGCGGCGGTGCCCGCCACGACGACGCGGTAGCCGTCCCGCTCGAGCGCATGCTGGAGCATCTCCTGCAGCGGCACCTCATCGTCGACGATCAGGACCACGGGCGGGTTCGGCACGGGCCAATGCTACCGTCACGGGGCCTGTGTCCGACCCGCCCGGAACACCGCGCGCGGACCGCCAGCGCCGCTCGGCCCCGAGCCGCGTGCTGCGGATCGCCTTCATCGTGCCGCCCCTGATCGCGCTCGTGGTCCTCCTCGTCAGCGTGCGCACGCCCGTCGGCCCGTCGGCGTCCCTCGTCGTGGTGCCGAGCTTCGACGGTCCGCGCGCCGCCGCGTTCGCGCGCCGGCTCGCGCAGCTCGTGCCGGATCGCTCGCCCGGCTCGGCGACGGCCGTGCAGGCCGCCGACGACGTCGCCGGTGCGCTCGGCGAGATCAGCGGCGAGACGGTGCGCCGCGCGACGTTCACGGCGCCCGGGCCGGGCGGCGGCGACGTCGAGATGGAGAACGTCTGGGTCGTCGAGCCGGGCGCATCGCCGGAGGCCGTCGTCGTGCTCGCGAACCGCGACGACGTTGCGCCGGGCCCCGGCCTCGACGACAACGCCACCGGCACCGCCGCCGTGGTCGAGCTGGCCCGCGACCTGGCCGGCGTCGATCGCGCACGCGCGCTCGTGCTCGCCTCGATCGACGGCGCCACCGTCGGCGCCACCGGCGCGGAGCGCCTGCTCGCCGACCTGCAGCGCGACGGCCTGCGGCCCGTCGCCGTCGTCTCGCTGCGCTCGATCGGCGGGCCCGACGGCGAGCTGCCCGTGCTGTTCCAGGGCACGGGCGGCGTGCGCACCCCCGACGTGCTCCTGCGCGGGCTCCAGGACGCCCTCGCCCAGCAGCAGCCCGTCGCGGGCGCATCGGCGCCCGCCGGCCCCGTCCTGCAGGTGCTCGACCTGATCGCGCCCGTCGCGCCGGCGGGCGCGCAGGTGCCGTTCCTCGACGCGGGCGTCGCCGCGATCCAGCTCGGCGACGGCACGGGCGGGGTGGGGGTGGCGGCGATCGACGACGCGCGCCTCGGCGCCGTCGGCGCCGCGATCGCGCAGCTGCTCGTCCGCCTCGACGCCGAGCCGCGCCCCGCGCCGCCGACGGGCGCCTACGTCGCCGTGTCGGGGCGGATCATCCCGGGCCGCGCGATCGGCCTGCTGGCCCTGTCGCTGCTCGTCGGGCCGCTCGTCGCCGTCGGCCGCGTGATCGCGCGCGGCGGCCGGCCGTCGCGCGCCGGTTGGGGCGCCGCCCTCGCGGTCGCCGCCGTCGGCGCCGTGCCCGGCGTCGCGACCGTCGTCGCGGCGCGCGCCGTCGACCTCGCCGGCGGCGTGCAGACCGAGGCCGGCTCCGGCTGGCCGCGCGCCGACGTCGCGGGCGTCGCCGTGGTGGTGGCGGTGGCCCTGGTCCTCGTGCTGGCCGCCGCGTGGCTCCTGTCGCGGCGCGTCTCGGCGCCGCCGCCGCTCGTGGCCACCGCCGCCGTCGGCCTCGCCGCCGCCGTGCTGCTCCTCGCCGGCAGTCCCGCGAGCGCGTTCGTGGCGGCGCCCGCCCTGTGGCTGTGGACGCTCGTGCCGCGGCCCGAGCCGGTCGCGGGCCGGCTGGCGTGGGCGTTCGCCCCCGTGCTCGGGGTCGGCCTCGTGATCTTCCTCCTGCGCGGCGCGGACCCCGCGGCGCTCGTCGGCGCCGCGGCCACGGGCGCCCTGCCCGCCGCGCTCGTCGTCGGGGGCAGCGTGCTCCTGGGCGCGGCCGCCGTCGGCGCCCTCGCCGACGACTAGCGGTCCCGCCTAGTCGGCCAGCGGGTGGGTCATGTCGACCGGCACCACCCACTCGGCGTACTGCTCGGGCGTGAGCAGCTCGAGCGCGGTCGCGGCCTCGATCAGCGTCGTGCCCTCCTGGTGGGCCTTCTTCGCGATCTTGGCGGCGTTCTCGTAGCCGATGTGCGTGTTCAGGGCCGTGACCAGCATCAGGGACGCGTTCAGGTTGCGCTCCAGCGTGTCCGCGTTCGGCTCGATGCCGACGGCGCAGCGGTCGTTGAACGAGCGGCAGGCCGAGCCGATCAGCTCGGCCGACTCGATCACGTTCCAGACCATCACCGGCTTGTAGACGTTGAGCTGGTAGTCGCCCTGCGTGCCCGCGAAGGCGACGGCGGCGTCGTTGCCGAAGACCTGCGCGCAGACCATCGTCAGGGCCTCGCACTGCGTCGGGTTGACCTTGCCCGGCATGATCGACGAGCCCGGCTCGTTCTCCGGGATCGAGATCTCGCCGATGCCGGCGCGCGGGCCCGATGCCAGGCGGCGCACGTCGTTCGCCATCTTCAGGAGCGCGCCCGCCAGGGTGCGCTCCGCCGCCGACGCGTTGACGAGCGCGTCGTGCGAGGCGAGCGCCTTGAACTTGTTCGCCGACGAGTAGAACGCGTAGCCCGTCTCCTCCGCCATGTACCTCGCGGCGAGGTCGCCGAATTCGGGGTGCGCGTTGAGGCCCGTGCCGACGGCGGTGCCGCCGATCGCGAGCTCGAGCAGCCCGTCGAGGGCGTGGCGGACCTGCGCGACGGCGTCGTCGATCTGGGCGACCCAGGCGGAGATCTCCTGGCCGAGCGTGATCGGCGTCGCGTCCTGCAGGTGCGTGCGGCCGATCTTGACGACGTCCGCGTACGCCTTCGCCTTCGCGTCGAGCGTGTCGCGCAGCACCAGCACGTTCGGGATCAGGACGGTGTCGATGACCTCGACGGCGGCGATGTGCATCGCCGTCGGGAAGGTGTCGTTCGACGACTGGCCGCGGTTGACGTGGTCGTTCGGGTGGACGGGCTGCTTGGAGCCCATCTCGCCGCCCGCCATCTCGATCGCGCGGTTCGAGATGACCTCGTTGACGTTCATGTTCGACTGCGTGCCGGAGCCGGTCTGCCAGACGACGAGCGGGAAGTGCTCGTCGAGCTTGCCGTCGATGACCTCGTCGGCGGCGGCGATGATCAGGTCGGCGACGTCGGGCGGCAGCTGGCCGAGGTCCTTGTTGGCGCGCGCCGCGGACTTCTTCAGCACGCCGAGCGCGCGGATGATCGGGCGGTCCCAGTGGTACGTGCCGAGGCCGATCTGGAAGTTGTCGATCGAGCGCTCGGTCTGCGCCCCCCAGTAGCGGTCGGAGGCGACCTGCACCTCGCCCATGCTGTCGGTCTCGATCCGGTGGTCCGCCATCGTCTTCCGCCCTTCCTGGGGTCGCGTCGTGGTCGTGCGGCGGCACCCTAGCGCGATCGGCGCCGCCCGCCTCCCCATCGCGCGGGGCGCCCGCGCGGATGGTCAGCCGAGCGGGACGGCGTCGACCTCGGCGCCCGCCGGCAGCTCGCCCTCGCCGGTCGGCACGAGCGCCAGCGCGGTCGCGGCGGCGGCCCGGGAGAGCTGGTGGGAGACGCCCGCTCCGAGGTCCTCGAGGCGGCCGTCCACCAGCCGCATCGGCAGGCAGCGCAGGCGCGCGGGCAGCCGCCGCACGGGCGTGCCGAGCGCCGCGCGGACGGTGGCCGGCCCCGGGTCGGCCCCCGTCATCGCCCGCACGGCGGGCACGAGCAGCAGGTGCAGGCCGACGAGGCAGGAGAGCGGGTTGCCGGGCAGGCCGGCGACGAGCGCGCCGCCGGGCGCGACGCCGCACCAGGTCGGCTGGCCCGGCTGGGTGGCGATCCGCCAGAACAGCTCCTCGACGCCGAGCGCCGCGAGCGCGGGCTTGACGTGGTCGCGCGGGCCGACGGACACGCCGCCCGTGGAGACCACGAGGTCGGCGCGGTCGAGGGCGGCGGCGAAGGCGTCCCGCGTCGCCGCGTCGTCGTCGGGGACGAGGCCGACGTGCACCATCTCGCAGCCGGCCCGCTCGAGGGTGGCGCGCACGAGCACCGAGTTCGACTCGTGGATCTGGCCGCGGCGCAGCGGCAGCCCGGGCGCCACGAGCTCGTCGCCGGTGGTGAGGACAGCGACCCGGGGGCGCGCCGCGCAGGCGGCGCCGGTCAGCCCGAGCCCGGCGATGGCGGCGGCGGCGAGGGGGCCGAGCGCGGTGCCGGCGGCGAGCACGACGTCGCCGGCGCGGACGTCGGCGCCGACGGGGCGCACGTGCGCGCCCGCGACGGGCGCGGCCAGGGCCCGCACCAGGCCGTCGGCCTCCTCGGCCTGCTCGACGGGCACGACGGCGTCGGCGCCCGCGGGCAGCACGCCGCCTGTGGCGATCGCGGCGCACGTGCCCGGCGCGAGCGGCGCCGGGTCGTCGCCGGCGAGGATGCGCTGCGCGACCGGCCACGGCCCCGCCTCGGCCGCGCGCAGGGCGAAGCCGTCCATCGCCGAGTTCGCGTAGTGCGGCAGGTCGTGCGGCGCGGTCACGGCCTCCGCCAGCACCCGGCCGGCCAGATCGGCCAGCTCCACGGGCTCCGGGGCGAGCCGCGGCGCGGCGCCGACGACGAGCGCGCGCGCCTCGTCGACGGGGATGCGGGGGTGGGGCAGGTCCGTGGGGAGGGCGGAGGGCACGGGGCGGTGACGGCCGGGGGCGGTGGTCGCCGGGCATGGTATACAGCGTCAGTGGCCCTGATTGCGCGCGTCCCCGAGGCCGGTCCGTGAGCGCCGAGCGCTATCGCGGCGTGGCGCCCCTGCCCGCCATCGGCGGCGTCGCGCGCGAGCTCGCCGTCGACCAGGTCGCCGACCACCGCGTCGCGCTCGCCCGGATCCCCGCCGGTCCGCGCGGCCAGGCGGCGGGCGAGCACCTGCGCCGGGTCGGCCAGTGCCGGCATCCGAGCCTCGCGCCCGTGCTCGACACCGTCGTCGACCCGGACGGCGCCGTCCTGCACGTCGAGGCGCAGTCCGACGGGCCGCTGCTGTCGACCGCCGTGCGGATGCCGCAGGCCAGCGTGATGCTGATCGCCGCGGACCTCGCGGACGCCGTCGCCGAGCTGCACGCCGCCGGCCTCGCCCACGGCGGGCTGACGGGCGACGCCGTCGTCCTCGATGCGGCCGGGCGCCCGCTCGCGATGGGCGCGGGCCTCGCCGGCGCGCGCAGCGTCCACGAGGGCGCGCCGCAGCCCGCTCCCGCGGACGACCTGCGCGCCCTCGGCCGGCTGCTCTACCGGCTCGTCACGGGGCGCGAGCCCGCGGCCCAGCCGGCTGCGCCGGCCGCGCTCGCCGCGGACGTGCCGCCGGCGCTCAACGGCCTGATCCTCGCGCTCCTGTCCGAGGATCCGGAGCGTCCGCCGCCGCCCGCCCGCGC
>JAURLF010000136.1 GCA_030831375.1 Gaiellales bacterium
CTCCGCCTCCGCGGCCGCCTACAGCGCACGCGCCGGCATCCGCTGCGTGGTGGTGATCCCCGGCGGCAAGGTCGCGCTCGGCAAGCTCGCGCAGGCCCAGGTGGCGGGCGCTGCCGTGGTGCAGATCGACGGCTCCTTCGACGACGCGCTGCGGCTCGTGCGCGTGATGAGCGAGGAGCACCCGATCACCCTGGTCAACAACCTCAACCCGTACCGCCTCGAGGGCCAGAAGACCGCCGCCTGGGAGATCGTGGACGACCTCGGCCGCGCCCCCGAGTGGATGTGCCTGCCGGTCGGCAACGGCGGCAACATCACCGCCTACTGGCGCGGGTACCGCGAGAGCCTCGAGCGGGGCGACATCGACCGCCTGCCGCGCATGCTGGGCGCGCAGGCCGAGGGGTCCGCGGCGATGGTGCGCGGCGTCGACGTGGAGCGCCCCGAGACCGTCGCGACCGCGATCCGGATCGGCGCGCCCGTGCGCCGCGAGGAGGCCGGCGCCGCCGCGCGCGACTCGGGCGGCGGCTTCGCGGCCGCGACGGACCGCGAGATCCTCGACTGGTTCGGGCATGCCGTGCGCGACGAGGGCGTGTTCTGCGAACCATCCAGCGCCGCCTCGCTCGCCGGCCTCGCCAGCGCGCGCCGCGACGGTCTCGTGGCCGAGGGCGCCGAGGTCGTCTGCGTGCTCACCGGCCACGGGCTCAAGGACCCCGACAACGCGATCGCGGAGAGCGCCGCCCCCCTCACGATCCCCGCCGAGCGCGCCGCGCTCGAGGAGGTCGTGCTCGGCGACCGGGCATGATCGCCCTCGCGGGCGGCGCGGTCGCCGCCCTGATGTGGGGCGCCAGCACGATCCTCGCCGGGCGCGCGTCCCGGCAGATCGGGCCCTCGTCGACCTTGGCCTGGGTCGGCGCCGGCGGTCTCGTCCTGATCCTGCCCGTGGTCGGCTGGTACGGCGTCCGCGGCACGTGGACGTGGGTCGACGTGGGCCTCTTGGTCTTCGCGGGGCTCGCCTCCGCGATCGGGCTGCGCTTCACCTACGCCGCCCTCGCGCGCGGCAAGGTCGGGCTCGTCGTCGCGATCACCAGCACGGAGGGTGCGATCGCCGCCGTCATCGCGGTGCTGCTGGGGGAGACCCTGGGCTGGCTCGCCGCCCTCGGCATCGTGCTCGCGGCCGGCGGCGTCGCTGCCGTCGGCTTCGGGCGCCACGACGACGACACGGACGCCGTCGTCCGGGACAACCGCCGGGCGGCCCTCAGCGCGGGCGCGGCGGCGGCGGTGTTCGGCACGGCCCTGTACGTCAGCGGCGACATCGCCCAGAAGGTCGGCGGTCCGTGGGTGGTCCTCAGCGCCCGTCTGACGGGCCTGATCACGATGGGCGTGCCGCTCGTCCTGCGTCGCGAGCTGCAGTGGGCCAGGCCCGGCCTGTGGTTCGCGCTCGTCGCGGGCCTGTGCGAGTCGGTCGGCTTCCTCGGCTTCCTCTGGGGCGCCTCCGACGGCATCGCCGTGGCGGCCGTGATGGCGACGCAGTACGCCACCATCGCGACGCTGCTCTCGTGGATCCTGCTGCGCGAGCGGCTCTCCCGCCTGCAGCTCGCGGGCATCGCCGTCGTCATCGTGGGCGTGGTCGCGATCGTCGCCTCGGGAGAGCTCTGATGGGCATCGCCCTCGGCCTGCTGTCGGCTCTCCTGTGGGGGATCGGCGGCGTCACGGGCGGGCTGGCGGCACGACGGCTGGGCGGCATGCGCGCCGTCGGGTACTCGATGCTGTTCAGCGTCCTCGTGGCCCTGCCGCTCGCCCTGGCCACCGGCATGCCGGGGCGGATCGACCCGCGCGCGATCCTCTGGCTGCTCCTCGTCGCGGGCACCGGCATCGGCGGTCTGATGCTGCTCTACACCGCGCTCCGGATGGGCAAGATCTCGACCCTCGTGCCCATCTCCGGCACCTACGGGGGCTTCGGCGCGGTCATCGCGATCCTCACCGGGGAGCCGACCTCGCCGCTGGCCTTCGTCGGCCTCGCGCTCGCCGTGCTGGGGGCGGTCCTGGCCACCCGCGGCGACGTCTCGACGCCGGGCGTCGCGTACCCCCACCAGACCCGTGCGGCGCTCCTGGCCGGCGGCGCCGCGCTCGCCTGGGGTGTGCAGCTGTGGGCCGGCGGTGTGATCCAGGACGACGTCGGCGCCTCCTGGGTCGTCGCCTTCATGCGCGTGCTGGGAGTGCTCGCCATCACCATCCCGATCCTGATGCGCGGCCCGCTCGTCCGCGACGGGCGCGCGCTCGGCTTCGCCGCGATCACCGGGGTCGGAGAGGTCTTCGGATTCACCCTCTTCCTGATCGCCTCGGAGTACGGGGTCGCGCAGGCCTCCGTGCTGACCGGCCAGTACGGCACGGTCGCGGCACTGATCGGCGTCCTCATCCTCAAGGAGCGCCTGATGCGCGTGCAGTACCTTGGCCTCGCGCTGATCGTCGTCGCGGTCGTCTTCCTGGCGCTGCCGGGCTAGACGGCGAGGGCCGCGGCCAGCTCGGGCGCCGTGGCGACCACCGGCGGGTCGCCGCCGAGGGCGGCGCGGGCGCCGTCGAGGGCGTCCTCGAGCGAGCCGTCGCCGGCGACGGTCGCCGCGAACGCGCGAGCGCACCCGAGGTGCTGCAGGACCAGTTCGAGGGCGGCGGGGGGCAGCGCGCTGGCCACCGCCATGCGCGTCCCGCCCTTGGCTGCGCGGCGCAGGGCCGCGTTCACCTGCGGGTCGGGCACGAGCCGGACCGGGGCGTGCGCCTCGAACCAGCGGATCAGCTCCTGGCGCCAGTTGGCCACATCGTCACCGGCCCACGTGTCGATCGCGGCCAGCGCGCTGGCGGCATCCGGGGGCAGCGCCGCCGCGTCGAGGGGCGGAGTGCCGCCGAGGCGGCGCGCCAGGTAGTCGGCGGCCTCGCGCACGAGGTCGTCGACGTCGGCGAGGGCGGAGTCGACGACGATCAGCACGGGACCGCCCGTCGGGCGCGGCGGACCAGGATGAGGGACGCGAGCCCGACCCCGAGGGCGTCGATCGCGACGTCGGAGGCGGCGCCGTTGCGCGTCGGCACGGTCGACTGGTGCGCCTCGTCGACCGCGGCGTAGGCGAGCGCGAGTGCGGCGCCGCCGAGGATCGCCCGTGCCGGGCGGATGCCGTTCGCGCGCAGCGCGACCACGCAGGCGACGGCGAGTGCGGCGAAGACCCCGACGTGGGCGGTCTTGCGCAGGACCGTGTCGACCGCGCCGGAGGCGACGGCGAGGTCCGGCGTCGACGACAGCCACCAGATCACCGCGGCGATTGCAAGGGCAGGCAGGCAGGCGAAGACGCGCACGGCCGAAGCGTATCGGCGCGGCCCCGCGCCCGGGCCGCGTCCGCTCGGCGCGCGTCCGCGCGCATCCGGCGCGCATCCGCGCGTGCGCGGTGCGCCCGCCGCCGGTGCACCGGGGCCATGGTCGGGACATGACCAACGCGCTCCGTCTCGCCACCCGGCTGCCCCTGCTCCTCGTCCCGCTCGCCCTGCTCGCCCTCGCCGACGATGCGGGTGCCGCGGACGCCGTCGTCGCCTACGACGGCGCCAGCGGCGACCCCGCGGGCCTCATCGTCCAGATCGGGCCCGGGCTGCGCGGCTGCGGCGCCGGCTGCGCCACCCTGCGGGTCCCCGCGCGCACCGCCGTCGGCGCCCGTCGCCAGGCCGTGCTCCAGTTCAGCGCACCGGCGGGCACCACCATCGTGGATGCACGTCTGCGCCTGCGCTACCGCACGCGTCACGCCGGCGTCATGGCCAAGGTGCAGGCGCGCATCGGGGGCCGCTGGGTCGATCAGGCGCGGCTGCGCTCCGCGGCGGCGGCGTCGCGCACGATCGTCGCGGGGCGCGGCGGCACCGCGGTCGCGGTCGCGCTGGCCACCGAGAGCGGTATCGCCCGCAGCGCCGTGCGCTCCGAGCACGACAACATGGTGGCCGTCGACGGGATCGATCTGCGCGTCCGCGACATCGCGCCTCCGGCGCTCAGCTGGCTGGATGACCCGGCCGACGGCGGCTGGCAGCGGGGGGTCCTGTGCGCGACTCTGGCCGCCGCCGATGCCGGTCTCGGCGTCGATCGCCTGGAGTACCAGGTCGGAGGGGTCGTGGCGGTCGCGGTCGCGCCCCCGGGCAGCCGCCTGCAGCCGCGCCCGCGCACCTTCGAGGCGCGCCCGTGCGTGGACACCGCGGCCCTCGCGGACGGCGCGTACGGCACGGTCGCCGCCGCCGTCGACAGCGGCGACGGGGGCAACCGGACGGCGCAGCCGGGAGCGGTCGTGCGCGTCGACAACACGCCGCCGTCCGTCGACTTCACGCCGCCCACGGATCCGGAGGCGCGGCTGCCGGAGATGTCCGTGGTCGTGCACGACGCGGCCAGCGGCGTCCAGCGGGTCGACGTGCAGGTCGACGGCTTCGCGGTCGAGGGGGCGCTCCAGCGCGGCGTGCTGCGTTTCCAGCCGCCACAGCCCCTGCACGACGGGCTGCACAAGGTGGTCTGGCAGGCGGTGGACGGGGCCGGCAACCGCACGGAGGGGGCGGAGGTGATCGCGGTCAGGGACGCCACGGCGCCGGTGATCGACCAGATCGCCCCGGAGGGCCTCGGCACGACCGACGCGGTCGTGACCGCCCGCGTCACCGACACCGGCGCCGGCCTGGCCCCGGACGGCGTGCGCGTGGCCGTGGACGGCCTCGACGTGACGGCCGCGGC
>JAURLF010000137.1 GCA_030831375.1 Gaiellales bacterium
ACCGCGGCCGACTATCTGCGGCTCGTGCGGCTCGTCCTGCGGGACGGGCTGGGGGAGGACGGCGCGCGCCTGCTCGCCCCCGAGAAGTGCGCCCTGTTGCGCGTCAACCATGGTGGGGCGCTGCCCGGCGGCGTCGGGCAGTTCATGGAGTGGGACCGCTGCGACTGGGCGCTGGGCTTCGAGCTGCGCGACGGCAAGGCGCCGCACTGGACGGGCACCGCCCTGTCGGAGCGGGCGTTCACCCACTTCGGAGCGGCGGGGACGCTCGCCTTCGGCGATCCGGCCACCGGTGCGGCCGGCGTCGTCCTCGCGGACCGCGGCACGTACTCCGGCTGGATGCTGCGGGAGGGCGGTTGGCCGGACATCTGCGCCGCGATCGCCGGCTGAGCCGGCACACTGGGCGCATGCGCGAACGCGGCTTCTGCGGGTTCTGCGGCGGGCCCCTCGGGCCGCTGGACGGAAACCGCCAGGACTGCACCGGCTGCGGTGAGCCCTTCTACCACGATGCGAAGCCGTGCGCGGCCGTCCTCGTCGTCGACGCGTCGGGCCGGGTGCTGCTCGGGCGCCGCGCGATCGAGCCGGCCCGCGGCCTGTGGGACATCCCCGGCGGCTTCTGCGGGCCCGACGAGACGCCCGAGGAGTGCGCACGCCGCGAGTTGCGCGAGGAGACGGGCTGCGAGATCGAGCTGACGGGCTTCCTCGGGCACCTCGTCGACGTCTACGGCGAAGGCGGCGACCACACCCTCAACGCGGTCTTCACCGCGCGCATCGCGGCCGGCGAGCCGGCAGCCGCCGACGACGTCGCCGAGCTGCGCTGGTTCGCGCGCGACGAGCTGCCCGACCCGGCGCGGCTCGCATTCGCCAACACGGTTCAGGCGCTCGCGCTGCTCGACGCGGCCTGAGCGGGAAGGAGTCCGCGGGACACCCGCGAACTCCCCACCCGTCATGGAGTTCCACGACGACGACTGGGGCGACGAGCCCTCCCTGACCGGCCTCGAGGAGTTCGACGAGGAGGTCTGGGTCGAGGGCGGCCTCGCCTCGATCGAGCGCTACCTCGCACGCCACGCCGCCTTCGAGCTGTGGTGCGAGGAGCAGGCGCGCCGCTACGGCGCCCGTCCGGGCGGTGCGGAGGCCTGACGGCCCCGCACGGGTACAGTTCAGCGGTCCCACGACCCGCCTGCCCGTGACCTACCCGACCGTCCCCGCCGCTCCCGACCACATCGAGCTCGAGCATCGCGTGCTCCGGCTGTGGGAGTCCGAGCGCACCTTCGAGCGGCTGCGCGCCCAGAACGCGGGCGGCGCGCCGTTCTCGTTCATCGACGGGCCGATCACCGCCAACAACCCGATGGGCGTCCACCACGCCTGGGGCCGCTCGCTGAAGGACCTGATCCAGCGCCACCGCGCGATGAAGGGCCACGAGCTGCGCTACCAGAACGGCTTCGACTGCCAGGGCCTGTGGGTCGAGGTCGAGGTGGAGAAGGCGCTCGGCCTGAACTCGAAGCGCGAGATCGAGGAGTACGGCCTCGACCGCTTCGCACGCGCCTGCCGCGACCGCGTCGCCGAGTACTCGGCGGTGCAGACGCGCCAGTCGATCCGGCTCGGGCAGTGGATGGACTGGGACCGGTCGTACTACACGATGACCGACCCGAACATCGCCTACATCTGGCGCTTCCTGAAGGAGTGCCACGACCGCGGCATGCTGTACCGCGGCAACCGGCCGATGGTCTGGTGCCCGCGCTGCGGCACGTCGCTGTCGCAGCACGAGCTGATCGACTCGTACCGCGACCGCACGCATCCGACGCTGCACGTGCGCTTCCCGTTCGTCGACGACCCCGAGCAGGCGGTCGTGGTCTGGACGACGACGCCGTGGACCCTGCCCGCGAACGTCGCGGCCGCCGTCGACCCGGAGGCCGAGTACGCCGCCGTGCGCACGTCGCAGGGCATCGACTGGGTGATGGCGACCCGCGTCGAGGACCTCTTCGGCGAGAGCGCCGACGTCGTGCGGACGGCGCCCGGGGCGGAGCTCGTCGGGCGCGCCTACCGCGGCCCCTTCGACGCCCTGGAGGCGCAGGCCGAGGTCGAGCACCGCGTCGTCGCGTGGGACATGGTCTCCGACGACGAGGGCACCGGCGTCGTGCACATCGCACCGGGCTGCGGCGCGGAGGACTTCGAACTCGGCAGGGAGGAGGGGCTGGCCGTGCTCGTCCCGGTCGACGAGGCCGGCGTCTTCACCGCCGACTACGGGTTCCTCGCCGGCCAGGCGACGGTTGACGCCGCCGACGGGATCCGCGAGCACCTCGCCGGCGAGGGCGTCCTGGTCCGCTCCGGCACGATCGACCATCGTTTCCCGGTCTGCTGGCGCTGCGGCACCGACCTGATCTTCCGGGTGGTGGAGGAGTGGTTCATCAGCGCCGACCCGGTGCGGCAGGCGATGATCGACGCGGCCGCCACCGTCGAGTGGATCCCCGAGCAGTACGGCAAGCGCATGGAGGACTGGCTGCGCAACATGGGGGACTGGTGCATCTCCCGCAAGCGCTACTGGGGCCTGCCGCTGCCGTTCTACCGCGCACCGGACGGGTCGATGACGGTGATCGGGTCGATCGAGGAGCTGCGCGAGCGGGCCGTCGACCCCCTCGACGGGCTCGAGGAGCTGCACCGGCCGTGGATCGACGGGATCCGCATCCACACGGACGACGGCCAGGTCGCGGAGCGGGTGACGGAGGTCGGCGATTGCTGGCTCGACGCCGGCATCGTTCCCTTCTCGACGCTCGGCTGGGACCGCGGCTCGCACGTCGAGGGCGGCTACGCGGCCGGGGCGGGGGAGGGCCTGACCGCCGCCGATCTGCCCGATCAGGCGTACTGGGAGAAGTGGTTCCCCGCCGACTGGATCTCGGAGATGCGCGAGCAGATCCGCCTGTGGTTCTACGCGCAGCTGTTCATGAGCGTGGTCCTCGTCGGCCGCGCCCCGTACCGCGCGGTTCTCGGCTACGAGAAGCTGCACGACGAGACGGGCCGAGCGATGCACAAGTCGTGGGGCAACGCGATCTGGTTCGACGACGCGGTCGAGGAGATGGGCGCGGACGTCATGCGCTGGCTGTACGCGCTGCAGACTCCCTCGCAGAACATGAACTTCGGCTACGGCCCGGCCAACGAGGTGCGCCGGCGCCTGCTCACGCTCTGGAACTCCTACGCCTTCTTCGTCCGTTACGCGGAGATCGACGGCTTCGCGCCGACGTGGTCGGACCTCGCGGGACGGCCGCCGTCGGCGACGCCGCTCGACCGCTGGGTGGTCGCCCGAGTCGAGGAGGCGGTGCGCGAGTGCGACGCCGCCCTCGACGGCTACTGGACCCCGACCTACGCGCGCGCCGTCGAGGCCCTCGTCGAGGACGTTTCGGCCTGGTACATCCGCGGCAGCCGCGCGCGCTTCTGGCGGTCAGGTGCCGACGCGGACAAGGACGCCGCCTTCCGCACCCTGTGGTGGGCGCTCGCGCAGATCAGCCGCCTGATCGCACCCGCGATGCCGTTTCTCGCCGAGGAGCTCTGGCAGGGAATCGTGCGCGGGCACGCGGACGGCGCGCCCGACTCGGTCCATCTCGCGGGCTGGCCCGTCGTCGCGGAGCCCGATCAGGGCGCCCTGCAGTCGATGCGGCTCGCGCAGACCGCGATCTCGCTCGGCCGTGCGGCCCGCGCGCAGGGCTCCCGCAAGCTGCGCCAGCCGCTGCGCGAGGCCGTCGTGGCGACGCCGGACGCCCAGGCCCGGGCCGCGGTCGAGGGGCTCGCGGACGAGATCGCGCGCGAGCTCAACGTCAAGGCGGTGCGCATCGCGGACGCGGTCGACGAGCTGCTCGACGTCGAGGTGGTGCCGAACTTCCGCGCGCTCGGCCCCAAACTCGGCAAGGACATCCCGGCCGTGCAGGCCGCCCTCAAGGCGGGCGACTACGCGCGCGATGGCGATGACGTCGTCGTCCTCGGTCACCGGCTGGGGCCCGACGAGGTCGAGCTGCGCACGCGGCCGCGCGAGGGCTTCGCGGTCGCCGACGAGGGCGGGCTCGCCGTCGCCGTCGACACGGAGCTCGACGAGGCGCTCGAGGACGAGGGCCTCGCCCGAGAGCTGATCCACTTCATCCAGGGGCGACGCAAGGACAGCGGGCTCGAGGTGGCCGACCGGATCCGGCTCACGGTCGCGGGCGACGAGCGCCTGCGGCGGGTCGTCGAGCGGCACGGCGAGGAGATCGCCGCCGAGACGCTCTGCACCGCGCTCGACGTGGGAGAGGCGATCGACGGCGCGCCGTTCGAGGCCGACGGCTGCAGCGGCGCCGTCCGGCTCGAGCCGGCCTGAGCGCCGCCCGGCCGTATGTGACACTACCGCCATGCAGCGGACGGCACACCCGGGGCTCGTGCGGCAGCTGCCGAACATCCTCACCACGCTGCGGCTCGCCGCGGTGCCGGTCTTCGCGGTGCTGATGCTCGACGCACACGGCGACGAGTCGCCGGCGGCCGCTGCGGTCTTCGCGTTCGCCGCTTTGACCGACTTCCTCGACGGCGAGCTGTCGCGCCGACTCGACGCGCAGACGCGCTACGGCCGGATCCTCGACCCCGTTGCGGACCGGCTCCTGATCGACGTCGCCGTCGTGCTGCTCCACCTCGACGGCAGGGTCCCGCTCGAGATCGTCGTCCTGGTGCTGGCGCGCGACGTGCTCCTGCTCGGATCGCTGCTCGTGCCGTGGGCGCGAAACCACGGCGTGCGCGTCAATCCGCTCGGCAAGGCCGGGACGCTCGTGACGATGATCGGCCTCCTG
>JAURLF010000138.1 GCA_030831375.1 Gaiellales bacterium
GATGCGGGCCCCGTTTGCGAGCGTGTCCGACCAGGTGCGGCCGCCGACCCGCTCGCGGGCCTCGAGCACCGTCACGTCCCAGCCGGCGGCGACGAGCCGGTCCGCGGCGGTCAGGCCGGCGAGACCGGCCCCGATCACGATCGCGCTGCGCTCCATGGGCGGGAGCCTACCGGCTGCGCCGTGGCCTAGAGTGGCGCGCGTGGAGCCCCGCCCCGACATCCCCGTCGACGCCTTCGCGGCCGTCGACATGCGCGTGGGGGAGGTGCGCGAGGTGCTGCCGTTCCCCGAGGCGCGCAAGCCCGCCTGGCGGATCCGCGTCGATTTCGGCCCCTTCCTCGGCGAGCGCTGGACGAGCGCGCAGGTCACGAACTACCCGGCCGAGGCGCTCGTCGGGCGGCGCGTGGTCGGCTGCGTCAACCTCGGCGTGCGCCGGATCGCGGGCTTCGAGAGCCAGTTCCTGCTGCTCGGCTCGATCCAGGCCGACGGCACGGTGCTGCTGCTCGACGCGGACCCCGCGGCCGAGCTCGGTGCGCCCGTGGCCTAGCGGCCGAGCAGGTAGACGACGCCGGCGGCCAGCAGGTTCGGGGCGCGGCCCGCGACGCCGCCGCCGCGCGGGCTGCCGCCCTCGTCGAGCAGGATCCGCCGCTCCACCCGGAAGCCCTCCGCGTGCGCGAGCGCCTCGAAGTCGGTGATCGAGCAGAGGCGGATGTTCGGCGTCTCGTGCCAGGCGTAGGGGAGCAGCGGCGAGACGGGCATGCGGCCCTTCGCGGCGAGCTGCGCGCGCAGCCGCCAGTGCCCGAAGTTCGGGAAGGAGACGATCCCGCGCCCGGCGACGCGGTGCATCTCGCGCAGGATCAGAGCGGGGTTGCGGACGGCCTGCAGGGTCAGCGACATGATCACGACGTCGAAGGCGTCGTCGGCGAGGTCGCCGAGGCCCTGGTCGATGTCCTCCTGCAGCACGGGCACGCCGCGGGCCATGCAGGAGAGGACGCCGTCGTCGGAGATCTCGATGCCGAGCACGTCGTTGCCGCGCCGCATCAGCTCCTCGAGCAGGGCGCCGTCGCCGCAGCCGAGGTCGAGCACGCGCGCGCCCGCGGGCACGAGCGAGGCGACGACGTCGAGGTCGGGGCGCATCAGCGGGCCTCCGCGAGGGCGCGGTCGAGGTAGGCGGCGACCGTGCGGTGGTACTCGGGCACCTCGAGCAGGAACGAGTCGTGCCCGTGCGGCGAGGCGATCTCCCGGAACGTGACGGGCACGCGGTGCGCGGTCAGGGTGCGCACGATCTGCTTCGAGTGGGACGTGTCGAAGCGCCAGTCCGTGTCGAACGACAGCACGAGGAAGCGTGTGCGGCACGCCGCGAGGCGCTCGCGCACCCGCTCCGGGTCGGCGAACGGGTCGAAGTAGTCCATCACGCGCGTCAGGTAGAGGTACGAGTTGGCGTCGAAGCGGTCGAGGAACGCCTCGCCCTGGTGCTGCAGGTACGACTCGACCTGGAAGTCGACGCCGAGGTCGAAGCGCGGCTCGTCGCGGTCCTGGATCCGGCGCCCGAACTTCTGCCGCATCGACTCCTCCGACAGGTAGGTGATGGGGGCCATCATCCGGGCCACGGACAGGCCGTGGTCGGGGCCCCGGCCCGTGCCGTAGTAGTCGCCGTCCTGAAAGTCCGGGTCGTTCATGATCGCGGCCCGCGCGACGGCGCTGAAGGCGATGTTCTGCGCCGACAGGCGCGCGGTCGCGCAGACGACGATGCCGTTGTCGACCTCGTCGGGGTGGTCCAGCGCCCACTGCAGGACCTGCATGCCGCCGAGCGAGCCGCCGATCGCGGCCAGCACCCGCCGGACGCCGAGGTGGGTGAGCAGGCGCCGCTGTACCTTGACGAGGTCGGACACGGTGAAGAGGGGGAAGCGCAGCCCGTACGGCGTGCCCGTGGCCGGGTCCGTCGACGAGGGGCCGGTGGTGCCCTGGCAGCCGCCGAGCAGGTTCGAGGAGACGACGAACAGCCGGTCCGTGTCGACCGGCTTGCCGGGGCCGATCAGGGTGTCCCACCAGCCGGGGCGGGTCGGGTCGCCGTGGTGACCCGCGGCGTGCGCGTCGCCCGTCAGGGCGTGGCAGACCACCACGACGTTGCCGTCGTCGGCCGCGCGCTCCCCGTACGTCTCGTACGCCACCTCGACGGGCGCGAGGGTCTCGCCCGAGTCGAGGACGAGCGGGTCGTCCTCCGTGAAGAGGACGACCCGCCGCGTCTCGACCAGCCCGAGGGAGCGCCGCGTGTCGTCGGCCGCTCCCACGGGTCCTACTTCGAGGCCGCCAGGGCCTGGTCGATGTCGGCGATCAGGTCGGCGACGTTCTCGATGCCGACCGACAGGCGCACCATGTCCGGGCCGACGCCGGCGCTCGCGAGCTCCTCGTCATTGAGCTGCGAGTGCGTCGTCGACGCGTTGTGGATGGCCAGGGAGCGCGCGTCGCCGATGTTCGCGAGGTGCGTGAAGATCTCGAGCGCCTCGATGAACTTGCGGCCCTGCTCGCGGCCGCCCTTGACGCCGAACGAGAGGATGCCGCCGAAGCCCTTGTCCTGGTCGAGCACCTTGACGGCGTTGGCGTGGTACGCGTCGTCGGCGAGGCCCGGGTAGTTGACCCAGGCGACGTCCGGGTGCCCCTTGAGGTGCTCGGCGATCGCGAGCGCGTTGGCCGACTGGCGCTCGATCCGGAGCGGAAGGGTCTCGAGGCCCTGCAGGATCAGGAACGCATTGAACGGGGACAGCGCCGCGCCCGTGTTGCGCAGGAGCACGGTGCGGATGCGCCCGATGTACGCCGCGGGGCCGAGCGCGTCCGACCAGACGACGCCGTGGTACGACGGGTCGGGCTTCGTCAGGCCGGGGAAGCGCTCGGCGTTCGCGACCCAGTCGAACTTCCCGGCGTCGACGATCACGCCCGCGATGGTGGTGCCATGGCCGCCCATGTACTTCGTGGCGGAGTGGACGACGATATCGGCACCCTGACCGATGATCTGGGCCAGGATCGGCGTCGCCATCGTGTTGTCGACGACGAGGGGCAGGCCCTGCGCGTGGGCGGCGTCCGCCCAGGCGGCGATGTCGACCACATTGATGCGCGGGTTGCCGACCGTCTCGGCGAACACGAGGCGCGTCTTGTCGTCGACGAGCTCGGCGACCTTCGACGGGTCGTCGGGGTCGGCAAAGCGCACCTCGATGCCGTACTGCGGCAGCGTGTGCGCGAACAGGTTGTAGGTGCCGCCGTAGAGGGTGGAGACGCTGATGATGTTGTCGCCGGAGCGGCAGACGTTGAGGACCGCGTAGGTGACGGCGGCCTGGCCGGAGGCGATCGCGCAGGCCGCGATGCCGCCCTCGAGGGCGGCGATGCGCTGCTCCATCACGTCCCAGGTCGGGTTCATGATGCGCGTGTAGATGTTGCC
>JAURLF010000139.1 GCA_030831375.1 Gaiellales bacterium
AGGTCTTCGACTACGGCAACGCGCTGCGCACCGAGGCCCGAAACGGCGGCCTCCAGAACGCCTTCGACTACCCCGGCTTCGTCGAGGCCTACGTGCGGCCGCTCTTCTGCCGCGGCATCGGCCCGTTCCGCTGGGCTGCGCTCTCGGGCGACCCGGCCGACATCGCCGTCACCGATCAGGCGATGCGCGAGCTCTTCCCGGACAACGACAAGCTGCAGCGCTGGCTCGACGGCGCACAGCAGCGGATCGCCTTCCAGGGCCTGCCGGCCCGGATCTGCTGGATCGGCCACGGCGAGCGGCACCGCGCGGGTCTGCGCTTCAACGAGCTCGTGGCGTCGGGCGAGGTGTCCGCGCCGATCGTGATCGGCCGCGACCACCTCGATTCCGGCAGCGTCGCGTCGCCGTACCGCGAGACGGAGGGCATGCGCGACGGCTCCGACGCGATCGCCGACTGGCCCGTCCTCAACGCGATGCTCAACGTCGCCTCGGGCGCGGCCTGGGTCGCGCTCCACCACGGCGGCGGCGTCGGCATCGGCCGCTCGATCCACTCGGGCGCGCAGGTCGTCGCCGATGGCACCGACGAGGGCGCGCTGCGCGTCGAGCGCGTGCTCTGGAACGACCCCGGCACCGGGGTCATGCGCCACGCGCACGCCGGCTATGAGATCGCCGTCGAGGCGGCCCGCACGGGCGGGCTCGACCTGCCGGGGGTGACGGCATGACCTGGCTCGTGCCCGAGCTCGTGCTCGACCCGTCCGGGGTCCGCCGCGACACGGCGGTGCGCCTCGAGGGCGGCCTGATCGCGGAGGTCGCCCCGGCTGCTGCCGCCCCGCAGGGTGCGCTGCGGCTTTCCCGCGCGGCGCTCGTGCCCGGCTTCGTCAACGCGCACTCGCACGCCTTCCAGCGCGACCTGCGCGGCGCTGTCGAGCGGATCGATCCGGCCAACCCCGACGATGACTTCTGGACGTGGCGCGAGGAGATGTACGCGCAGGCGGGCCGCATGGACCCGGACCTGATCCACGACGTCGCGCGCCGCTGCTACCGGCAGATGCGCGCGTCGGGCGTGACGTCGGTCGGCGAGTTCCACTACGTCCACCACCGGCCCGACGGGACCCCGTACGAGCGCCCGAACGCGCTCGCGGAGGCGGTCTGCGCCGCGGCCGAGGCGGAGGGCCTGCGGGTCGCGCTCCTGCTCGTCGCCTACGAGCGGGGTGGGGAGGGGGTGCCGCCGACGCCGGGGCAGCGGCGCTTCTGCGACCCCTCGGTGGAGGCGTACCTCGAGCGGCTCGACGCCCTGCGCGAATGGGCGGACGGGCGCTCGCTCGTCACGGTCGGCGCGGCGCCGCACTCGATGCGGGCCGTCTCGCCGGCCTGGCTCTCCGCGATCGGGGCGCACACGCGTGCGCACGGGCTGCCGCTGCACATCCACGCCGACGAGCAGCCGCGCGAGATCGCGGAGTCGCTCGCGTGGTACGGCCTTCGCCCCGTGCAGGTGATCGACGAGGCGGGCGCACTCGACGCGCGCACCGTGATCGTGCATGGCACGCACTGCGACGACGCCGAGCTCGACCTGCTCGCCGCGCGCGGCGCCGGCGTCTGCGTGTGTCCGACCACGGAGGCCAACCTCGGCGACGGGTACGCGCCCGTGCGGCGCATGTTCGAGCGGGGGATCCCCGTCTCGCTCGGCTCCGACTCCAACACGATCCTCGACCCGATCGTGGAGGCGCGCGAGCTCGAGGCGATGGCGCGACGCACCGCCGGCCAGCGCAACGTGCTGGTGCGCCCCGGCGACCCGGGCCCGGCCGGCTACCTGCTCGAGTGCTCGTGGGACTCGGGCGCGCGCGCGCTCGGGCTGCCGCTGCCGCGGATCGAGCCCGGCGCGCCCGCCGACCTCGTCGCGCTCGACCTCGATGGCGACGAGATTGCCGGCACGGCGGACGAGCACCTCGCGGCGGCGATCATGCTGGCCGGCTCCGGCCGGCTCGTGACGCGGACGTGGGTGGCGGGGGCGTAGCCCCCGCCCGCCGGGCCTAGTGGCCCGACAGCCAGTCGACGATGCGGCCCGAGAACGTCGTGCGCGTGCCCGTCTCCTCCGCGCGCTCGGCGATCTGCAGCAGCTTCAGGGAGCCGTTCGAGGCGATCCAGCGCAGCGGCTCCGGCTCCCACTTGCGGGAGCGGTGGTTGACCCACGGCAGGGACACGAGGTCGGTGTCGCGCTCGGTTACGAGGTCGGCGAGGGTGCGGCCGGCGAGGTTCGTGACGGCGACGCCGTCGCCGACGTAGCCGCCGGCCCAGCCGATGCCGGTGCGCCGGTCGAGGCCGACGGAGGCGTTGAAGTCGCGCGGGATGCCGAGCACGCCGCCCCACGTGTGGGTGATGCCGTACGGGCGCGCGGCGGGGAACAGCTTGTCGATCACGCCCTTCAGGCGCTGGTGCACCGGCAGGTCGTGGAACGAGGTCTCGAGGCGGCTGCCGAAGATGTACGGGTGACCGCGCCCGCCGAGGGCGATCCGGTCGTCGGCGGTGCGCTGCGCGTAGATGAACAGGCGCCGCCCGTCGGAGAGCACCTCGCGGCCCTCCCAGCCGATCTCCGCCCACGCCTCCGGCGGCAGTGGCTCCGTGGCGACCATGCAGGAGGCGAACGGCATCAGCGTGCGCTTCTCGCCCTTCAGCTCCGGGGTGAAGCCCTCCGTGGCGCGGATCACGATGTCGGCGTGGACGGTGCCGCGGTCGGTCACGACGCGGCCCTGCTCGACCGCGCTCGCCCGCGTTCCCTCGTAGATGCCGACGCCGCGGCGCTCGACGGCGTCGGCGAGGCCCCGCGCGAGGCGGGCGGGATGGATGCGGGCCGCGTGCGGGCAGAAGACGGTGCCGAGCGCGCCCGGCACCGCAGTGCGGGCCTGCGTCTCCTCCGCCGACAGCAGCCGGTAGTCGTCGTCGGTGTGGCCGAACGCGTGGTGCGCCTCGACGGCGGCGCGCGCGTGCTGCAGACCGACCTGCGTGACCGCGAGGGTCGACCAGCCGCCCTTCAGGTAGTGGGCGTCGATCCCCTCCCGCTCGAGCGCCGCGCCGACCACGTCGATGGTGTCGAAGCAGGCGCGTTCGTAGCGCATCACCGCGTCGCGGCCGTAGCGATCGACCAGGCGGTGGCGGCTGCCGGGCAGGCCGCCGTAGCACCAGCCGCCGTTGCGGCCCGACGCGCCGTAGCCGGCGATCTCGGACTCGACCATCACGATCCTGATCGCCGGGTCGATCTCGGTCAGGTAGTAGGCGGTCCAGAGCCCGGTGAAGCCCGCGCCGACGATCGCGACGTCCGCCTGCACGTCGCCCGGCAGGGGCGCACGGCGGTCGAGCGGGGCGGGTGCGGAGTCGTGCCAGTAGCTCGTCGTGCGGTACTGCGCGTCCTCCGGCGAGCCTGTGCGGGGCGCCTCGCGCGCCTGATCGATCGTGGCCATGGCGCGAGTGTACCCGCGTGCCGCGTCAGGCCGGGTGGTCGACGGCGTCGAGGACCGCCGGGTCGACGATGCCCGCCCGGAAGGCGCGGCTCACGGCCTCCGCGCGGGTGCGGCAGCCGAGGCGCCGGTAGACGACCCGCAGGTGGTTCTCGACCGTCGTCTCGGCGATCCACAGCCGCTGCGCGATCTCGCGCGAGGTGAGCCCGAGGCAGAGCAGGTGCAGCACTTCGAGCTGGCGGTCCGTCAGGTCGGTGCCGCGAGACTCGTCGTGGGGCAGGGCGAGCACCATCGCCACGGCGCCCGCGCCGTCCCCGCTCGGGCGCGCGTCGAGCAGCATCGGCAGGCCGTCGAGCAGGACGCGCCGGCGTACGGCGCTCCCGCCGACGGCCTCGCGCAGCGGCGCGGCCGCGGCCGGGTGGCGGATGTCGAGCTGCACGCCGGGGCGCAGGTCGAGCGAGACGGGCAGGCGCCCGCCGATCAACGCGTGCTCGATCACGAGCGCGCGGTCGACCGTCCAGCCGGCGAAGGGGAGTTCGGCGAGCTCCGGGGGCAGGGAGGTAGAGGGCATCAGACGGAACCGGACCGCCCGGGCGTCCCGCCCCGGGGCCGGCACCCGACCTATCGCCCGGCGGGGGCCTGCGGACGACCGCCGGGGCGCAGGTCGAGCTCGACGGACCCGTCGGGCAGGGTGCGCGCGTTCCACTCGCGCCAGCGCTGCGCGAGCTCCGCGACGCTGTCGCCGCGCTCGTCGAGGCGCACGGCGGGGCTGCCGCCCGGCTCGACGAGATAGCGGTACCAGCAGAGGTCCCACGCGAGCGTGATGGCCACGCCCGGGCGGCGTCCGCCGAAGGCGACGACGCCGACGCGCGGCGGCCCGAGGCTCTTGGCGATGCCGGAGACGGTGCCGCGGTACGGGCTGGCGTTGAACGTCTCGACGCCGACGACCATCGTGGTGGCGCGGCTCACGTCGTCGCCGGTGCCGAGCCCGCCGGGCACGAGCGCGGGGTCGGGAGGCTCGCGGTCGGCGGCCTTCGCGGTGCCGCCCACGAGGCGGCGCAGGACGCCCGTGGGGCGCGGGGCGGATACCGGTGGCGGCGCCGCGCGGCCCTTCTCGACCCAGCCGTCGCCGCGCGCCTGGCTGGCGCACAGCCGGCAGACGGTGCGCGAACGGCCCTGGTGGGTGAAGTGCAGCGGCTCCTCGCCGAGCAGGATCGTGCGCTCGCAGATCGCGCACGCGGCGACCCGGTTCGGGTCGGTCAGGAGGCGCGGGGAGGAGCTCATCGGAGCCGCATGATACGGCCGTGCGGCGATCGGGTCGCGCGCTACCCGTCGCCGCGCGGATGGGCGCGCGCGTGGGCGGCGCGCAGGTGCGGTAGCCCGAGGTGCGTGTAGACCTCGGTCGTGGCGAGCGAGGCGTGGCCGAGCAGCTCCTGGATGGCGCGCAGGTCGCCGCCGCCCTCCAGCATGTGCGTCGCGTACGCGTGGCGTAGGGCGTGCGGGCCGTGGAGCTCGAGACCGACGGCGCGCAGGCGCCGCTGCAGCGCTCGGCGCACGCCGGACGGGTCGAGCCGGCGGCCGCGGGCGGAGAGGAGGAGCGCGGGCGGCGAGTCGGCGGCGGCGAGCTCGGGGCGTCCGTGGCCGAGCCAGGCGGCGACGGCGTCGTGGGCGGGCTCGCCGATCGGGACGAGCCGCGTCTTGCCGCCCTTGCCCGTGACCCGGAGGGTGCGCCCCTCGAGGCTCTCCAGGTCGAGCGCGCAGGCCTCGGCGGCGCGCAGCCCCGCTCCGTAGAGGAGCTCGAGCAGGGCGCGGTCGCGCAGGCTGAGCGGGTCGTCGGGCCAGGCGGTGTCGAGCAGCCGGCCCGTGTCGCGGGCGCGCGGGACGGCGGGAAGCCGGCGCGGGCGGCGCGGGCCGGGGATCTCCGCGGCCGGGTCGGGCGCCGCATCGACCGCGATCCGTCGGTGCAGCCCGCGCACCGCCGACAGCCGCCGGGCGCGCGTGGCGGGGGCGAGGCCGCTCGCGGCGAGGTGCGCGGCGTACGCCCGCACGTCGGCTCGGGTGGCGGTCGCGGGGCTCGAGCCCCGCGCGGCGAGCCAGCCCGCGTAGTCGCCGAGGTCGGAGCGGTAGGCGCGCAGCGTGGCGGGGCTCGCGCCGCGCGCGGCGAGCGCGTCGAGGTGCTCCGCGATCGGGTCGGCGACGGCCGCCATGGGGCGTCGTTCGCCGCCCGTGGCCCGTTTCATCCCCGCCGGCGGGTGCGGCGCAGCGCCTCGACGGCCATCCAGCCGAGCCAGGCGGCGAGGACGGCGGCGCCGATGGCGGCGATACCGAGGCCACCGGTGTACGCGGCCCACGCGATCGCGGCGAGCCCGACGGCGAGGATGGCGAACAGGACGGCGAGGGCCATGCCCGCACGGTGCCATGTGGCCGGGCCCCCTGTCCAGCGCGGAGCGCCGGCGGGCCGACGTAGAGTGTGATCGTATGCGCCGCATCGCCCTCCTCGCCCTGGCGGCCGCGCTGGCCGTTGTCGCCGCTCCGGTGGTGCGGGCGGCGGAGCGCGCGCCCCGCGTCGTCGGGGGCGCGCCCACCACGACCGCCGAGTGGCCGTGGATCGCGTACCTCGAGTTCGACCTCTCCGCCAACGACCGCTGGTCGTGCGGTGGCTCCGTCGTCGCGCCGCGCCTCGTGCTGACCGCCGCCCACTGCGTGCTGGAGGACCGCCGCACGGTGCAGCCCGCGATCGTGCAGGGCGTCGTCGGCCGGACGGACCTCAACGCGGCGGACGGCACGTCGTTTCGCGCCACCCGCATCGCGGTCCACCCCGACTACGCCCGCGACCCCGACTTCGACGGCGGGCCGTTCGACGTGGCCGTGATCGAGACGGACGTGGACCTGCCCGCACCCGCGATCCCGCTGGCCACGACGGTCGAGGCCGCCTACTACGCGCCCGGCGTGCTCGCCCGCGTCGCCGGCTGGGGCCTGACGGCCCAGGGCGGGGAACCCTCGAACGCGCTCCTGCAGGTCGAGCTGCCGATCGTGTCCGACCGCGACTGCGCCCGGCTCGACGAGATCTCCGAGTCCGAGGCGTCGAAGATGATCTGCGCGGGGCGCCCTGAGGGCGGCGTCGACACCTGCCAGGGCGACAGCGGCGGCCCGCTCGTGGTGCTCGCCGGGGCGGAGACGCCTGACTCGGCGGACGACCGCTGGATCCTCGCCGGCACCGTCTCGTGGGGCTACGAATGCGGCGCCCCGAACCGGCCGGGCCTGTACGCGCGCGCCGCCACGTACGCGCCGTGGGTCGCGTCGATCGTGGCGGGCGACCCGACGGTGTGGGCGCGCGCCACGGATGACACGCCGCCGCGGGTGCGCCCGCGCGCGGCGGCGGGCACCGCTGGCCGCCTCGTGCGGCTCTCGTACCGGATCCGCGGCGAGCGGGGGAAGACCCGCGAGACGATCACGATCCGACGCCGCGCCGGCGGCACCGTGTTGCGCCGGCTCGTCACGAAGCTCGCCGTCAACCCGGTCGGCCGAAACTCGGCGGTGCGCTGGCGGATCCCCGCCGCGTTCGCGCCCGGCGTCTACGCGTGGTGCGTGAGCTCGAAGGACGAGGCCGGCAACCGGTCGGCCGTCGTCTGCAGGCGGCTGACCGTCCGGGGCTAGGTCTGGACGTGCGCGCCGGGGCCGGTAGGATCCGCCCATGAGCGCCGTCGCGATCGATCCCGCCCTGCTCGCCACCGCCCGCGCGGACATGGCCGCGCTTCTGCGCATCTCGGCCGTGCACGGGTACAACGAGGGCATCGACAACCACTACTCGCTGGCCGTCGACGGGCGCGACGACCTGTTCCTGCTGAACCGCTACGGGCCGCACTGGTCCGAGATGCGGCCCGCCGACATCCTGCTCGTCGATCTCGACGGCAACGTCGTCGACGGCGATGGGGACGGCCAGATCACCGCGCTGCAGATCCACCGCCAGATCCACCGCGCCCGCCCCGACGCGCGCTGCGTGATGCACACGCACATGCCGTACGCCTCGGCGATCGCCAGCACGCAGACGGGCTTTCTGACGCGGTTGACGCAGAACTCGATGAGCTTCCACGGCTCGGTGGCGACGCTCGACTACGGCGGCCAGGTGCAGGGCGACGGGGAGGGTGAGCGGCTCGCCGCCGCCGTCGCCGGCGGCGCCAACGCGATCTTCCTCCAGAACCACGGCGTGATCATCGTCGGGGCGTCCCCCGCGGAGGCGTGGCTGCGCACGTACTTCCTCGAGCGCGCCTGCGAGGTGCAGGTGCTCGCCCAGTCGACCGGCTCGGAGCTGGTGCTGGCGCCCGAGGAGGTCGCCGAGCACACCGCGCGCCAGTGGGCGGAGGCGTGCGCGGAGGAGGGGGCACTGCTCTTCGACGCGATGAAGCGCCTGCTCGACCGGGATCAGCCCGGCTGGCGGGGCTAGTTCCCGTTCTGGCGGTGCCCGCTCCGGCGCGGTACCGTTCCGGTCCATGGGGTGCATTGCGTGGCCGTGATCGGGGCGGTCCGTGAGGTCGAGGCGGGCGAGCGGCGCGCTGCGCTGGTTCCGGCCGCGGTCGCCGCGCTGATCGGCAGCGGCCAGGAGGTCCTCGTCGAGTCCGGGCTCGGGGCCCATTGCGGCTACGCGGATGCCGCGTACGCCGAGGCGGGCGCTCGCGTCGTCGCCGACGCCGACGCGGTGCACCGCGCCGTGCAGGTCGTCGTCGCCGTCGCCCCTCCCGGGGACGCGGCGCTCGGCCGCCTTGCGTCCGCCCACACGCTGATCTCCTTCCTCGACCCGCTCGGCGATCCGGACCGCGTGCGGCGGATCGCCGACTCCGGCGCGACCGCCCTGGCGTTCGAGTTCGTCCCCCGCACCACCCGGGCGCAGTCGATGGACGCCCTGTCGTCCCAGGCCACGGTCGCCGGCTATCACGCGGTGCTCCTCGCCGCCGAGCGCGCGCCGCGGCTGTTCCCGCTCCTGATGACCGCGGCGGGCACCGTCAAGGCCCGCAGCGTGCTGGTCCTCGGCGCCGGCGTGGCGGGCCTGCAGGCGATCGCGACGGCGCGCCGGCTCGGTGCGGTCGTGACCGCCTTCGACGTGCGCGCCGCGGTGCGCGAGCAGGTCGAGTCGCTCGGCGCCCGCTTCCTCGTCGTCGACGTCGCGGGCGACGAGCAGGCCGGCGGCTACGCGACCGAGCTCGACGCGGACCAGCATCGGCGCGAGCAGGAGGCGCTCGCCGCGGCCTGCGCCGACGCCGACGTGGTGATCTGCACCGCGCAGATCCCGGGCGCGCCCGCGCCCGAGCTGGTCACCGAGACCGCCGTGCGCGGGATGCGCCCCGGCTCCGTGATCGTGGACCTCGCGGCCTCGACGGGCGGCAACTGCTCGTGCACCGTCCCCGGCGGGGAGGTGGACGTCGACGGCGTGCTCGTGTGCGGCCCGCTGCACCCCGCGTCGGCAATGCCGGCCACCGCCAGCGATCTGTACGCGGCCAACGTGCGCGCGCTGGTGGCCCTGCTGGCTCCCGACGGCGCCTTCGCGCCGGACTGGGACGACGAGATCCTCCAGGGCTGCCTGGTCGCGAAGGACGGTGCCGTCGCCTCGGCGCGCGTCCGGGAACGGCTCCGAGGGGAGGTGGCGCCGTGACGGAGGAGTTGCGCGACGGGCTGCCGTTCGTGATCCAGCTGACGGTGCTCGTCCTCGCCGCATGGGTCGGCATCGAGGTGATCTCGAAGGTGCCGCAGATGCTGCACACCCCGCTGATGAGCGGTACGAACGCGATCCACGGCGTCGTGCTGGTCGGCGCGATCCTCGTGCTCGGCGCGGCCGCGGGCGACGCGTTCGGGACGTGGGTCGGGATCGTCGCGGTGGCGTTCGGCGCGGCGAACGTCGCCGGCGGCTTCGTGGTCACCGACCGCATGCTGCAGATGTTCAAGCGGCGTCCGGACCCACCGGACGGCGAGGGGCGCTGATGGACGCCGATCTGCGCGCCGACCTGGTTCAGATCGCCTACCTGGTCGCCGCCTTCTGCTTCATCCTCGGCCTGCGCTGGCTGTCGTCGCCGCGCACGGCCCGCAAGGGCAATCTCATCGCTGCCGTCGGCATGGCGGTCGCCCTCGTCGCCACCGTCGCCGACGCCTCCGTCCAGACCTACGTCTGGATCGCCGTGGCGGGGGCCGTCGGCGGCGCCGTCGGCGTCATCGTCGCGCGGCGCGTGCAGATGACGGCGATGCCGCAGCTGGTGGCGCTCCTGAACGGGCTCGGCGGAGGCGCCGCCGCCCTGATCGCGCTCGCGGAGTACCACCGCGAGGCGGCCCAGCACGCGGGCGGGTCGCTGACGCCCGTGCTCGCCGTCGGCGTGATGTTCTCGGCGATCGTCGGGTCGATCTCGTTCTCGGGCAGCATCGTGGCCTTCGCCAAACTGCAGGAGCTGTTGCCGGGCCGACCGATCACCTGGCCGGGGCAGAAGGCGCTCAACGCCGTCGGCGCGGTCGCGGCGCTCGGCCTCGCGGTCTACGCCTCGTTCGACATCACCGACCCGCTGCTGTGGGTCGCCGTCGCGATCGCGCTCGTGCTCGGCGCCGCCGCGGTGCTGCCGATCGGCGGCGCCGACATGCCCGTCGTGATCGCCTTCCTCAACGCCTGCACGGGGCTCGCGGCCGCGGCCACCGGCTTCATGCTCGACAACACGCTGCTGATCATCGCGGGCACCCTCGTGGGCGCCTCGGGAACGCTGCTGACCAAGCTGATGGGCGACGCGATGAACCGCTCGCTCGCGAACGTCCTGTTCGGCGCCTTCGGCGGCGGGGCGGCGACGACCGGCTCCGGGGCCGGGAGCGAGGCGCTGCCGGTACTCGAGATCTCGCCATCCGACCTCGCCGCGCAGCTCGTCTACGCGCGGCGCGTGTCGATCGTGCCGGGCTACGGCCTCGCCGTCGCGCAGGCGCAGCACCCGGTCCGCGAGCTCGCGGACCTCCTCGCCGAGCGCGGCGTCAACGTCTCGTTCGCGATCCACCCCGTGGCGGGCCGCATGCCGGGGCACATGAACGTGCTGCTGGCGGAGGCGGATGTGCCGTACGACCAGCTGCTCGAGATGGAGGAGGCCAACCCGGACTTCCCGCAGACGGATGTGGTGCTGGTGATCGGAGCCAACGACGTCGTCAACCCGGCGGCCCGGGACGACCCGTCGAGCCCGTTGCACGGGATGCCGATCCTCGAAGTGGACCGCGCGGAGCACGTGGTGGTCTTCAAGCGCTCGATGGCGACGGGCTTCGCCGGCATCGAGAACATGCTCTTCCACGCCCCGGGGACGCGGATGCTGTTCGGCGACGCCCGCAAGAGCCTCGTCCAGCTCGTGCAGGAGGTCCAGGCGGTCTGACCGCTACGGTTGCCGGATGGTCGGCGACACCGATCCCAGGCACACATCGCTGACCGGCCTCGAGCTGTTCCAGCAGCTCAAGGACGGGGAGATCACGCCGAGCCCCTGGGCGGTCCTCGCGGACCTGCGCGTCGCCGACCTCGCGGCGGGGCGCGCCGTCCTCGAGGCGACGCCCGACGAGCGGCACCTGAACCAGATCGGCCTCGTGCACGGCGGCTGGGTGACGACGCTGATGGACTCCGCACTCGGCGGCGCGGCGCACACCCTTCTGCCGGCCGGCGAGCGCGCCGTCACGATCGAGATCAAGGTCAACATGACGCGGCCGGTGATCCCCGGGACGCCCGTCCGGGTCGAGGCCGAGGTGCAGCACCGCGGCCGCCGCACGATCGTCTCGGAGGGCAAGATGCGCGACCCCGACGGCCGCATCCTCGCGATCGCGCTGGCGACGTTCGCGGTCGTCGAGGTGCCGCAGGCCTGAGCGCCTACGGCAGCCGCGCGTAGGCCGGCACCGTCAGGAACTCCTCGAAGCGCTCCTGCAGCACGAGCTCGTCGAGCAGGTCGACGGCCTCGCCGGTGCGGCCGTGCCCGCGTCCGCCGATCCGCTCGACCTCCTGGTCGCGCAGGGCGGCGTAGAGCTCGCGCGTGAAGGGCCGGCCGTCGGCCAGGGTCACGCCGAAGCGCAGCCACTGCCAGAGCTGGGCGCGGGAGATCTCCGCGGTGGCGGCGTCCTCCATCAGGTTGTCGATCGCGACGGCGCCGTGGCCGTCGAGCCAGGCGGCGATGTAGCGCACGCCGACGGAGATGTTGGTGCGTACGCCCGCCTCGGTGATGTCGCCGGGCGTCTCGCCGAGCGCGAGCAGCCGCTGCGGGTCCGTGTCGACGTCCTCGCGCAGCTTGTCGACCTGGTTTGGCCGGTCGCCGAGCACGGCGTCGAAGATCCCCATGGCCAGGGGCACGAGGTCCGGGTGGGCGACCCAGGTGCCGTCGCAGCCGCCCTGCGCCTCGCGCTCCTTGTCCTCCCGCACCTTCGCGAAGGCGACCTCGTTGACGGCGGCGTCGCGGCGCGACGGGATGAAGGCGGCCATGCCGCCGATCGCGTGGGCGCCACGGCGGTGGCAGGCGCGCACCAGCATCTGCGTGTAGGCGCGCATGAACGGCACGGCCATCGTCACGCAGGCGCGGTCGGGGAGGATCGCGTCCTCGCGCTCGCGCAGCTTCTTGATCGCCGAGAAGATGTAGTCCCAGCGGCCCGCGTTGAGGCCGGCCGAGTGGTCGCGCAGCTCGTAGAGGATCTCCTCCATCTCGAAGGCCGCGGGCAGCGTCTCAATCAGCACCGTGGCGCGGATCGAGCCGTAGGGCACGCCGACGGCCTCCTGCGCGATCACGAAGGCGTCGTTCCAGAGGCGTGCCTCGAGGTGCGACTCGAGCTTGGGCAAATAGAAGTACGGACCAGAGCCGCGGGCCAGCAGTTCCTTGGCGTTGTGCGTCATGTACAGCGCGAGGTCGAAGAGGCCGCCCGCCACGGGCTCGCCGTCGAGCAGCACGTGGCGCGCCTCGAGGGGCCCGCCGCGCGGGCGAACGATCAGCGTGGCGGTCTCGTCGAAG
>JAURLF010000140.1 GCA_030831375.1 Gaiellales bacterium
GCGGCTACATCCTGCGCCGCGTGATCCGGCGCGCCGTCTCGCACGGCCACCGGATCGGCATCGAGGGCGCCTTCCTCGCGCGCCTCTCGGACCTCGTGATCGACCAGCTCGGCGACGTCTACCCGGAGCTCGCGGCGAACCGCGACGAGGTGCACCGCATCCTCGGCACCGAGGAGGAGCGCTTCATGCGCACCCTCGCCACCGGCACGCAGCTCCTCGAGGAGACCATCGCCCGCGTCCGCGCCGGGGGCCGCACGGAGATCGCCGCCGCCGACGCGTTCCTCCTGCACGACACGTACGGCTTCCCCTTCGAGCTGACGCAGGAGCTCGCCGCCGAGCGGGACCTGTCCGTCGACGAGGCCGGCTTCGCCGAGCTGATGGAGGGCCAGCGCGAGCGGGCCCGCGCCGCCGCGGCCAAGGGCGGTGGCGTCGACCTCGACCGGCTCGCCGCGTTCGCCCGCGACGCGGGCTTCCGGACGGACTTCAGCGGCTACGGGGAGCTCGACGTGGAGACGCGGATCGGCGCCCTCGAGGACCTCGGTGACGGCCGCCTCGCGGCGAAGCTGCGCGAGTCGCCGTTCTACCCCGAGGGCGGCGGCCAGGTCTCCGACCACGGCCACGTCGAGGCGGAGACGGGCCGCGCCGCGGTGGCGGAGGTCGTGCGCTTCGACGGCGACCAGGCGCTCGTGCTCGTGCCCGAGCACGGCGAGGTGGTCGCGGGCCAGGACGTGCGCGCCGTCGTCGACGCCGCGCGCCGGCGCCCCACGCAGGCCAACCACACCGGCACGCACGTCCTGCACCGCGCCCTGCAGGAGGTGCTCGGCGACCACGTGCGCCAGCGCGGCTCGTCCGTGCGCCCCGACAAGCTGCGCTTCGACTTCTCGCACGACAGCCCGCTCACGCAGGACGAGCTGCGCCGCGTCGAGGACATCGTCAACCGCGTCGTCGTCGAGGGGCACCGCGTCTTCTGGTTCGAGACCTCGCAGGACGAGGCCCGCGAGCTCGGCGCGATGATGCTGTTCGGCGAGAAGTACGGCGACGTCGTCCGCGTCGTCGAGATCGAGGGCTTCTCGCGCGAGCTCTGCGGCGGCACGCACGTCGCCACCACGGCGGAGATCGGCCCGTTCCGGATCGTCTCCGAGTCGTCGGTCGGGCAGGGCGTGCGCCGCATCGAGGCCGTCACCAGCGGCGTCGCGCTCGACCTCCTGCGCGAGCGCGAGCGCGCCGCCGAGGAGGCCGCGAAGGCGCTCAAGGTCGGGGCCGAGCGGCTGCCCGCGGCCGTCGGCGACCTGCAGGCGCGGGTGCGCGAGCTCGAGCAGGCGCTGAAGGCGGGCGGCGGCGCGACCGCCGCCGGCGGCCGCGTCGACGAGCTCGCAGCGCTCGCCGTCGAGGCGGGCGGGGTGCAGACCGTCGTCGCCGACGCGGGCGAGCTGGCCGCCGACGAGCTGCTGGAGCTCGCCGATCACCTGCGCGGCCGGCTCGGCCCCAGCGTCGCGATGCTCGTCGCGCAGTCGGGCGGCAAGGTGCACCTGATCTGCGCCGCCACCCCGGAGGCCGTCGAGGCCGGCGCCGACGCGGGCGCCGTGCTCAAGGCCGCGGCGCCGCTCGTCGGCGGCGGGGGCGGCGGCAAGCCGAACCTCGCGCGCGCGGGCGGCAAGGACGCGGCCGGCATCCCCGCGGCGCTCGACGCCGCCCGCGCGGCGCTCTCGGCGCAGCTGCCGGGCTGATCCGCGCGCCTTCGGCGCGCCTGCGCGCGTCCCGCGCGCGGCGGGGGCGGGAGCGGCGGGGTAGGGTTGGCGCCGTGAAGGTGCTCGCCCTCGACTACGGCACGGCCCGCACGGGCATCGCGGTCAGCGATCCCGCGGGCGAGCTCGCGCGGCCGCTCGAGGTCGTCGAGCGGGTCGGCGCGAAGCCGGGGATGGAGCGGCTGCTCGCTATCGTGGCGGAGCACGAGCCCGACCTGCTGCTGCTCGGGCTGCCGGTCCTGCCGGACGGCACCCGCGGCGAGCAGGCGAACGCGACCCTGGCCTTCGCGGGCCGGCTGAAGGCCGTCTGCGGGGTCCCGATCGAGATGGAGGACGAGCGATTCACGAGCCGGATCGCCGAGACCAAGGGGGGAGCGGCGGCGCTGGACGCCCGGGCGGCCGCGGAGCTCCTGCAGGGATGGCTGGACCGCCGCCGCGGGTAGGCGCGCGCCGCCGCGCGCTCGCCGCCGGCCTGCTCGTCGGCGCGCTCGTGGCCGTCCTCGGCCTCGCCTGGTGGGGGATCGGGCAGGTCGTGTCCGATCCCGCGCCCGCCCCGGGTGACCCGGTCGAGGTCGTGATCCCCGCCGGCGCGTCCGGGCAGGAGATCGGCGCGCTGCTCGAGGACGCCGGTGTCGTCCGCGACGCACGCGCGTTCGTCGAGGGCATCGAGGCGGACGGGATCGGGTCGGACCTCAAGCCCGGCACGTACACGCTGCGGACGGACGAGGAGTACGACCGCCTCGTCGACGAGCTCGTCGCCGGTCCGGCCGACGCAGGCGGCACGCGCCTGACGATCCCCGAGGGCTACGCGATCTGGGACATCCGCGACGAGGTCGCGGGCTACGGCGTCGACGCGCAGGCCTTCGACGCGGCGCTCGCCGCCGCCGAGCCGCCCCGGGGCTTCCTCGCGCCGGGCGAGAAGGCCGCCTCGCTCGAGGGCTTCCTGTTCCCCGCCACCTACGACGTCGGCCAGCCCGCCGACGCCGACCAGCTCGTGCAGGAGCAGCTCGGCGCATTCCAGGCCAACTTCGACTCGGTCGACATGTCGTACGCCGAGTCGCGCAACCTGACCCGCTATGACGTCCTCAAGATCGCGTCGCTCGTGGAGCGCGAGACTGCGGATCCGGCGGAGCGCCCGATCGTCGCGGCCCTGATCTACAACCGCCTGAAGGCGGGGATGACGCTCGGCATCGACTCGGCCAACCAGTACGCGAACGGCTCGTGGCGCGAGCTGACCGGCGCCGACCTGGAGAAGGACTCGCCGTACAACCTGCGCACCGAGAAGGGCCTGCCGCCGACGCCGATCGCCAACCCGGGCCTCGCCTCGATCCGGGCCGCCGCGAAGCCGGCGAAGGTCGACTACCTCTACATGTACGCGATCAAGGACGATCCGCGCCGCCGGCACTTCTTCACGGACGACTACGAGGAGTTCCTGCGCTACCAGAAGGAGAACCCGTACTCGTGATCAGCGGCACCACGCGCCTGCTCGGCGTGATCGGCGATCCGGTCTCGCACTCGCGCTCGCCGCGCATGCAGAACGCCGCGCTGCGCGCGATGGGCCTCGACTGGGTGTACGTGCCGCTGCCCGTGAAGGCCGATGGGCTCGCGGCGGCCCTGCGCGGCGTCGCCGCCGCTGGCTTCGTCGGCGTCAACGTGACGGTGCCGCACAAGGAGGCCGTGGCCCGCCTCGTCGACGAGCTGCGGCCCGTCGCCGAGGCCAGCGGCTCGGTCAACACGGTCCTCTTCGGCGCCGACGGGCGCATGGTCGGCGATTCCACGGACGGCCCGGCGATCGCCGCCGCGATCGCCTCCGAGGTGGGTGAGGCCTATACGGGCGACGTGCTCGTCCTCGGCGCCGGCGGCTCGGCGCGCGCCGCGGCCGCCGCGCTCGCGCAGGACGGCTGCGCGGTCTCGATCCACGCCCGCCGCCCCGAGGCCGCCGAGGCCCTGGCCCGCGACCTCGCGGGCACCGGCGATGTGCGCGCCGCCCGCGAGCTGCCCGATCCCGCGCCGGGCGTGATCGTGCACTGCACGCCCGTCGGGGCCCTCGTCGACCCGGATGGCATGCCCCTGCCCGCGACGCGCCTGATGGACGTGCGCGTCGTCGTCGATCTCGCCTACCGCGCGGACGCCGCGCCGACGCCGCTGATCACGGCCGCGGCCGAGGCCGGCTGCGCCGTCGTCGACGGCCTCGAGGTGCTGGCCCGTCAGGGCGCCCGCGCGCTCGAGCTGTGGACGGGGGAGACGGCGCCGCTCGAGGTGATGCTGGCCGCGGCGCGCGGCGCGTGACCGGCCCGGCCCTCGTCGGCCTCGTCTGCGGCCTCGCGGCCGGCCTGCTCGCGGTGCCGCTGGTGCGCCGGCTACCGCGCGGCATCCCCGAGCGGCTCGCCCAGCCCGCCTGGACGCGCCGCGCCGGCCATCCCGCGGCGCTCGGCGGGGCCGGCGCGTGCGCCGGCCTCGCGGTCGGCTTCGTCGCTCCCTCCCCGGTGGCGCTCGCCGTGGGGCTCGTGCTGGTGGCGGTGCTCGTGCCCGCCTGTGCGATCGACGTCTCCTGGCGCGTCGTGCCCGACTCGCTCGTCGTGGCGGGCGCGCTCGGCAGCCTCGCGGCGCTCGCGCTGCTCGACCCGGGCGCGCTCGGCGGGCACCTCGCCGCCGCCGCGCTCGGCGGCGCCGTCGCCCTCGCCCTCGCCGTGGCGGCCCGCGGCGGCCTCGGCCTCGGCGACGTCAAGCTGGTCGCGATGCTCGGCTGCGCGCTCGGTGCCGCGCTGCCGGCCGCGCTCGGGCTCGCGCTCGTCGCCGCGGGGCTCGCGGCCGTGCCGATCCTGCTCCGGCGCGGGCGCGGCGCGACCCTGCCGCTCGTGCCGTTCCTCGCCCTCGGCGCGCTGGCGGCCGTCGGCGGGGCGCCGATCGCGGGAATCCCGCTGCCGTAGCGGGATCGCGGTTGTAACGGAACCGTGATGTTCCCTTCAGAATCCGCCCATCGTTCGGACGTACAGTTCCCGCAAGCGACGGAATCCCTCCCTCTGACGACGTCGCCCGACGCGCCACCCCGGCCGTCTGGTCTCACCGCCCTCCGGCGGATCCTCCCACCTCGAGCGCCGTGCCCCCCGGGGCACGGCGCTCAGTGGTCTCCGGGGGCCGTACCCTTCGCCCATGGCTCCCCTCAGGCACGCGGCGCCGGGCGGCGGCGTCGAGTTCGAGGTCGACCCCGAGAGCGGCCACGTCGCGTGGCGGGTCGGCGGGCGCCGCGCCGGCGTCCAGCGGGCGCGCGCGGTCGCGGGCGACGCGGCCGTCGACCGCATCCTGCGGGCCAGCGTGCGCGACCTGCGCGCCCGTGCCGTCGGTGCGGGCCCCGACGGCGAGCGCCTGCGGGCGCTGGCGGGGCGCCTCTGGCGCGAGCGCCACGGGGCGGGCGCGGCGGCGGACGCGCAGGACCGGCTGTTCTAGGGCGCGGGCGGCACCGTGCCGGCCAGCGCCGCGAGCTCCGCGAGGGCGGCGGCGAGCAGTTCGCCATAGGCGGCGGCGTCGACCGGCTCGGCGCCGGCCGCGGCCAGGGCGGCGAGGGCCTCCGCGGCGCGCTCGTAGGCGGCGGGGTCGAGCGGCTCGAGCGCCGAGCGGTCCTGCGCGAGGCCGCGGGCGGCGTCGTCGACGCGCGCCTGCGCCTCGGCGTAGGGGGCGGGGTCGTCGACGGCGCCGTCGACGACACCCGCGGCGTAGAGGTCGCCCGCCGGCGCGAGCCGCGCCGTCAGGGCCTCGGCGAGGTCGCGCGACTGGCCGGCGAGGGTGGCGAGGGACGGCTGCGACGAGCGGCCGATGAAGGTGCCGGCGGCGAGGCCGACCACGAGGGCGAGGACCGCGACGACCGCCAGGGCCGCGATCAGCCGCCCGGAGACGCCATCGCCGTCGTTCTGCCAGGCGCTCATGGGCGAAGCATGGACGAGGACCGCGCGCGGCGGGAAGTTAGGGTACCCTTCCAACGTGGCCGACCGGACCAGCCTCCGCCTCGACGGCGTCACCCGCCGCTTCGGCGACGTGACCGCGCTCGACCATGTCGATCTCGCGGTCGCGCCCGGCGAGGTCGTGGCGATCCTGGGCCCGTCGGGCTGCGGCAAGACCACGCTCCTCAACGTGGTCGCCGGGCACCTGCGACCCGACGCGGGCCGCATCGAGGTCGGCGGGCGCCCGGTGGCGGGGGGCGGCGCGTGGGTCGCGCCGCAGGACCGCCGGGTGGCGATGGTGTTCCAGGACTACGCGCTCTTCCCGCACCTCACGGTGGCCGAGAACGTCGCCTTCGCGCTGCCGAAGGAGCGCCGCAGGGACGGCGCGGCCCGCGCCCGCGAGCTGCTCGGCCTGCTCGACGTCGCCGGCCTCGCCGAGCGGCGCCCGACGGAGATCTCCGGCGGGCAGCAGCAGCGCGTGGCCCTCGCCCGCGCCCTCGCGCAGGAGCCGGAGCTGGTGCTGCTCGACGAGCCCTTCTCGAGCCTCGACCAGGGCACCCGCGACGAGGTCCGCACCGAGATGATCGGGCGCCTGCGCGAGACGGGCCTCGCCTGCCTCGTGGTCACGCACGACCAGGAGGAGGCGCTCTCGATCTCGGACCGCGTCGCCGTCATGCACGCGGGTCGCATCCTCCAGATCGACCAGCCGGAGGCGCTCTACCGCAAGCCGTTCTGCAGCGAGGTCGCGGACTTCCTCGGCCGCGCCAACGTGCTCGACGGCGAGGCGCGTGGCGAGGTCGTCGACACGCCGCTGGGCACGTACGCGCTGCTCGGCAGCGCGGAGGGACCGGTGCGCGTGTTCGTGCGGCCGGAGCTCGTCGGGGTGCGCCCCGACCCGGCCGGCGAGGCCGTCGTCGAGGCCAAGGCGTTCCGCGGGCACGACGTCATGTACACGCTGCGGCTGCCCGACGGCTCGTCCGCATGGGCGCATCGCCCGAGCGTCGACATGGCCGAGGTCGGCGACCGCGTCGCGATCGAGCCCCAGCCGGGCCACGCGGCGCTCGTGCCCGTCGCCTGGTCGGCGACGGCCTAGCCGAGCGCCCGTCGCGAGCGCGACTCCGGCCGGATCAGCAGCAGGTAGACGGGCACGGCGGAGACGGCGATCAGGACGAGCGCCGGCACGGCCGCGTCGGCGTACTGGGCGACCGCGGTCTGCTGCCAGATTAGGGTCGCGGGCGTCTCGAAGCCGTTCGGGCGCAGGAGCAGGGTGGCGGGCAGCTCCTTGATCGCGGTCAGGAACACCAGCGCCGCGCCCGCGAGGATGCCGGGGGCGGCGAGGGGGAGCGTGACCCGCACCAGCACGTCGAGGCCCGAGCGGCCCATCCCGCGGGCGGCCTGCTCGAAGCGCGGGTCGACACGCTCCCAGCCGGAGCGCGCCCCGCTGATCGCCTGCGGCAGGAGCCGCACGGCGTAGGCGATCACGACGATCGCGGCCGTCTGGTACAGGAACGGGGCGCTGCGGATGGCGAGGAACACGAGCCCGAGGCCGACGACGATGCCGGGCAGGGCGTAGCCGACGTAGGCGAGGCCCTCGACGAGCCGCGGCAGCCGCCCGGGCACACGCGCGACGAGCGCCGCGACGGGCAGGGCGAGGCCGACGCAGACCACCGCGGCGGCCGCGGAGACGCCGATCGCGTTGAGGGCGGCGGGCACGGCCTCGGCGAGCTGCGCGCCGAGCGTGGCGTCCGCCGCGAGCGTGACGGCCCACCAGACGAGGATCGCGAGCGGCAGGACGAGGGCGAGGGCGATCACGATGCCGACGAACGCGGTCGCGGGCCCGCGGGCGCGTCCGAGCTCGAGCGGGGCGAGGTCCTCGCCGGCTCGCACGCGCCGGCGCGCCGCCGCGGTGTCGCCGCGCAGCGACCACTGCTCGGCCCCGACGAGGACGAGGGCGAGGGCCGCGAGGACGAGGCCGACGGCGGCCGCCCCGGCCGGGTCGTAGAGGCTCTCGTAGCGCAGGAACGCCTCGCGCGTGAGGGTGGTGCAGCGCAGCAGGCTGACCACCCCGAAGTCGCTCATCGCGTAGAGCGCGGCGAGGAGCGCGCCCGCGATCACGGCGGAGCGGATCTGGGGGAGGGTGACGCGCAGGAACGTCTCGACCGGGCCGCGACCCATGCCGCGCGCGGCACGCTCGAGAGTGGGGTCGACCCGGCGCAGGGCGGACGCGGTCAGGAGCAGCACGTACGGGTAGGTGAACAGCACGAGCACGATCGCCGAGCCGGCGAGCCCGTCGACCTCGGGCAGCCGGTAGACGCCGACGGGCTCGAGCGCCCGGGCGAGCAGGCCGCGCGGGCCCAGCGCGCCGAGCAGGGCGAGCGCGCCCACGTAGCTCGGGACGACCAGGGGCAGAGCACCGAGGATCAGCGCGAGCCGCCGCAGGGGCAGGGCGCAGCGGACGGCGAGGACGGCGAAGGGGACGCCGATCAGGACGGCGCCGGCGGCGACGAGC
>JAURLF010000141.1 GCA_030831375.1 Gaiellales bacterium
AGCCTTATTTACAGGAATCCGCAGGGCGGTCTCCGAAATGAAACAGATTGTGGAATCTACCACTTATGTCAACTGAAGAATTGTCGGCTATGTCACCTGAAGAAATGTCGGGCCAGCACAAGTGTGGATATGTCGCCCTTGTGGGAAAACCCAATGTGGGTAAGAGCACACTGCTCAACACGATGATGGGATTAAAACTGTCTATCGTAACTCACCGACCGCAGACCACGCGCCGGCGCATCGCCGGCATCGCCCACGGCGCGGACTGGCAGCTCGTGCTCTGCGACCTGCCCGGCGTGCAGGTGCCGCGCGACGGGCTGACCGAGCGGATGGCGGGCAGCGTGGAGGAGACCCTCGCCGACGTCGACCTCGTGCTGCTCGTCCTCGACGCCTCGCAGCCGATCGGCGGGGGGGACCGCGCCAGCGCCGAGCTCGCCTTCGCCAGCGGCGCGCCCGTCGTGATCGCCGTCAACAAGGTCGACCGGCTGCCGCCCGAGCGGATCGCCGCCGCGATCGAGGCGGCGGGCGCGCTCGGCGACTTCGCCGAGCTGCACCCCGTCTCCGCCAAGACGGGGGAGGGCGTGGCCGCGCTCGTCGCGGATCTCGTGCGGCTGGCGCCCGAGGGGCCGGCGCTGTTCCCGCCGGAGGCGCGCTCGTCGGACCCGGTGCGGCTGCAGATCGCCGAGCTGATCCGCGAGCAGGCGCTGCGCCGCTTGCGCGAGGAGGTGCCGCACGCCCTCACGGTGGTGGTCGAGGAGTACGAGCCGCCGACGCGGCGGCGCGCCGCCCGCATCGAGGCGGCGATCTACGTCGAGTCCAAGTCTCAGCAGGGCATCGTGATCGGTGCCGGCGGCTCGATGATCAAGGCGATCGGCTCCGCCGCGCGGCCCGAGATCGAGCGGGTGCTCGGTGCGAAGGCGATGCTGGACCTGCGCGTCAAGGCGCAGAAGGGCTGGCGCGACGACCCGGCCCTCCTGGACCGGCTCGGGCCGTAGCCGCCTACGGCTGGCCCGCGGTGCCCTCGAAGACGCCCGGCGTGTAGATGCACTGGGCGTTCCAAAGCAGCCAGCCGCCCGCACCCGTGGCGTCTGCGGCGGCGATCTGCTGCTTGACCTCCTTGAGGCCGTACTCCTGCTGGCCCATCGTGAAGTCCTGCAGCCACGGGCGCAGCTCGACGGTGCCGCCGTTGGTGCGCCGCCGCCAGTCCGCCATCGCGGCGGCCACGGTGGGGCCGGGGGTCCCGTCCGGGTCGTCGATGTTGAACTGCCCGGGCCCGAAGTGAGACGGGTACACCATCGGGTAGAAGGCGTCGAGGGCGTTGCGCAGCTTGCCCGGCTTCTGGCCGATGCCGAGGTCCTCGGAGGCGGCGAGGCCGAAGAAGGCGGCGGACACGCGCACGCCGCGCGGCTTCAACTCGCGCGAGGCGCGCTTGAGGAACGCGGTGATCGCCTCGTCCTTGGCGCGGCCCGGGTCGGAGAAGCGGATCTTGTCGATCTCGCCGTCGGTCGGGTAGCGGACGTAGTCGAACATGATCTCGTCGAAGCCGAGCTCGGCGGCATAGGCGGCGAGCTGCAGCGGGTACTCCCACGCGGCCTCGTTCGACGGGTCGAGCCAGGTGATGCCGAGGTCGTTCTCCCACAGCTTGCCGTTCCGCTGCTTGATCGCCAGCTTCGGGTTGGCGCGCGGCACGTAGCCGTCCTGGAAGGTGACGATCCGCCCGATCACGTAGAGGCCGCGCTGATGCGCCTCGCGCAGCGTCTTGACGGGGTCGTACACGTTCATGTGCGCGCCCGAGTCGCGAGCCAGCGGGATCGGCGTCTCGAAGGCGACCTCGCCGCGCTCGTCCTTGATGTCGATCTGAATCGCGTTCATGCCGACGCCCGGGTCGGCGAGATTGACGATCGGCTCCCACAGGCTCGGCGTGGCGACCGCGTAGCTCGTGACGTGCACCCCGCGGACGTGGTCGGGCATCGGCACGCGCCCGCCGGTGGCCGCGACGGCCTGCGACGTCTCGGGCGCCGGGACGGTCTCGGCCGCGGGGGCGGGCCGTGGCGCCTCCTCGCGGCTCCAGGTGAAGGCGAAGGCGGCGACGGCGACCGGCAGGAGCAGGAGCGCGACGAGGACCATGCGGCGCCGGCGCTGCGTCTGGCGGGCGGCCGCGCGCTGCTTCGCGCGGCGCGAGTTGCGCAGGGCCTCCTGGTGCGCGTCGAAGCGCTGCTGGTCGCGGAAATCGCTCATGACTGACCGGCCAGTTTAGACGAACGCGGGTTGCCGGGCAGCGAGCCCGGACACCCCTGCCGATACGCTCCGTCCGTGGCCCCGCGACCCGCCGACATCGCCAAGAGCGTCGAGCTGATGCTCCTGCGCCCGCGCGCCACCGACGCGGACTGCGCCGCCCTCTGCGCGCAGGCCCTCGAGCTGCACGTCGCCGCGGTCTGCGTGCCGCCGACGCACGTGCCGGAGGCCGCCCGCGCCCTCCGGGGCGGCGACGTGAAGCTGGTGGCGCTGATCTCGCACCCCTTCGGCGCCGACCGGCCCGCCGTCAAGGCGCGCGCCTGCCGGCAGTCGCTCGAGGATGGTGCGCAGGAGGTGGAGCTCGTCGTCGACCTCGCGCGCTTCGCCTCGGGCGACCCGAACCACGTGCGCGACGAGCTGCGCCTGTGCGGGAAGACGGCTCGGGAGGTCCGCACGGAGGCGGTCGTCCGGGCCGTGGTCGAGACCGGCGTCTTCGACGACCGCTCGCTGCGGCTGCTGGCGCGCGCCGTCCAGGCGGGTGGTGCGGACATGCTCGTGACCTCGTCGGGTCTCGCCCCGGAGCCCCCGGACGCGCTCGACGTGGAGCTGATGCGGGAGGAGCTCGGCGCCGGCACGGCGATCAAGGCGGTGCGCGCCGTGCGCGGCGCCGACGAGGCGGCGGCGCTGGTCGCCGCCGGCGCGAACCGCGTGGGCGCGGCATCCGCGGACCTCCTGGCGGGCGGCGCGCGCGGCTGATCAGCCGCCGAGCTCGCGCGCGAGGTCGCGCACGCCCGTGCGGTTGTCGACCGGGATCGCCGTCAGCCGGAGCGGGACGGACGCCGATTGGTCGGTACCCGCCCCCTCGGCGATACCGAGGACGTAGCCGGCGGCGCGGGCCTCGTCGGCGACCGCGGCGTCGGCCCGTCCGCCGGGGTAGCAGAGCCACTGCACGGGGTGTCCGACGATCCGCTCGAGCTTCTCCTGCGACTGAGCCAGGCGCTCCGCCGCGTCGCCCGCCTCGAGCGGCGCCTCCGCGGTGCTCTGCGAGGCGACGTCCCAGCCCCGCGCCTCGAGCTCGCGCAGCATGCCCCACGTGAGCCGGTCGGGGGCGGCCGCCCGCTTGCGCGGCAGCTGCCCGGTGACGACGCAGGCGACGCCGATCATCTCGGCCTTGGCCATCCGCGGCGCGGCGACGGACGCGGTGCCGCGGTAGCCGCCGAGGAACGCCAGGACGACGGGCTTGTCCGGCAGGTCGGCGCCCTCCATCAGGGCGCGGTAGACCTCGAGCAGCGAGACGGCCTCGTAGCCCTCGCCCTGCAGCCACTCGAGCTGCAGCTGGAACTCCTGCGCCTCGACGGTCTTCGCGATCAGCGCGGGCTCCTCGTCGCCCGACACGACGGCGACGCGCTGGTAGGCGAGGATCGGCACCTCGACGGTGCGCTGCGGCAGGGGCTCGGGCAGCGCGAGCTCCGTCACGTCCCGCGTCGGCGCGAGCGTCTCCGTGGGCTGGTCCGCCGCCTGCGCGTCGCCCGCCGCGGTGGCGGCGTCGCGGCCCAGCCACCACGAGCCGCCGATCACGGTCGCTGTGACGATCGCCAGGGCGAGCATGGCCGGCGTCGCGCGCATGCGCGGAGCCTAGTCGCTCGCCCGCGCCTGTAGAGTGGCCCGATGGCGGACGACGCATGGACGACGCACGCCGTGCGCGTGCTGCACGACGACGTGGTGACGATCGAGGAGCACGACGTCGAGACGCCCGAGGGGCGGCGCTACGCGTTCCCCGTGGTGCGCTCGCCCGGCTTCGCGAAGGTCGTGCCGCTGCTGCCGAACGGCGACGTGGTCCTCGTCCGCCAGTACCGCTACGCGGTAGGCGCGATGACCCTGGAGCTGCCCGCCGGCGCGATCGACGACGGTGAGGACCCGCGCACGACCGCGCAGCGCGAGCTGGCGGAGGAGGCGCTTCTGATGAGCGCCCGGCTCGAGCCGCTCGGGGTCTTCCGCACGAGCCCGGGCCGGATGGACGAGACCGGGCACATGTTCCTCGCGCGCGACTGCGTCCCCGACCCCGAGGCGCGCCAGCACGAGCCGACCGAGCCCGTTCGGCTCGGGCTCGACGAGGCGATCGGACTGATCGGGACCGAGATCCTCGCCGCGTCCAGTTCGCTCGCGCTCCTGCTCGCCCGGCGTCGACTCGACGGCGAAGATGGGTGACACTGCGGGCATGAGCGCCATCACCCCGACCGGACCGAACGCCGCGGGCGTCCGCTGGGACCTCGCACCGATCTGCGCGGACGCCGCCGCCGCGCGCGCCCTCCTCGACGACGCGATCGCCCGCGCGGAGGCCTTCGACGCGCACCACCGCGGCCGTGTCGGCGAGCTGGACGCCGCGGGGCTCGCTGCGGCGCTGGCCGAGCTCGCCGCGATCTCGAACGCCCTGCACCGCGTCGGCTCGTACGTGTCTCTGCGCCGCAGCGTCGACGTCAACGACGACGAGGCGCGCGACCTCGAGACCGTCGTCGATCAGGGCATGGTGCGCGCACAGAACGCGTTGCGCTTCTTCGACCTCGAGTGGATCGCCCTCGACGACGCGGTCGCCGAGCCGCTGATCGCGGCGCCCGAGGTGGCGGCGGATCGCCACCACCTGCGCTCCTCTCGGCGCTTCCGGCCGCACGTCCTGCCCGACGACCAAGAGCGCATGCTGGCGGAGCGCGAGCCG
>JAURLF010000142.1 GCA_030831375.1 Gaiellales bacterium
CCAGCCCGCGCCAGCCCGCGTGCACCACGGCCAGCCCCGCGCCGTCCAGCGTCGCGATGACGATCGGGACGCAGTCGGCGGCGAGGGCAACCAGCGCGAGCCCGTCCGCGCGCGTGATGAGGGCGTCGGCCTGCGGCAGCTCGTCCGCAGGCGCGAGGAAGCCGCCGGCGAGCGGCGCGGCCTCCCGCACGGCCGCCCCGTGCACCTGGTGATTGAGGACGGTGCGCTCGGGGTCGGCGCCGACGGCGGCGCACAGCCGCCGTCGGTTCTCGCGCACCGCGGCGGGATCGTCGTCGGTCAGGTAGCCGAGGTTGAGCGACGCGTACGGCCCCTCGGAGACGCCGCCTCGGCGACCGCTGAAGGCCGCCACCACGCCGTCGGGGCCCTGCCAGCGCAACAGCGGGAAGGCGCCCCACGGGTCCCAGGCGAGCGGCATGACCGGAGCGTAGCCCCGGGGCCGGTACGCTGCCGAGGATGTTCGGCAACCTCGAGTCCGCATTCTCGCCGGAGAACCTGCGCGTCCTCGCGCTGGTCGTGCCGATCCTGATCCTGTCGATGGTGCTGCACGAGCTGGCCCACGCCTACGTCGCGAACCGCCTCGGCGACCCGACGGCGCGGATGCTCGGCCGGCTGACCCCGAACCCGCTCGTCCACATCGACCCGATGGGGTCGATCATGTTCGCGGCGACGTGGATCCTGTCCGGCGGCTCGTTCCTGTTCGGCTGGGCGAAGCCGATCCCGGTGCAGCCGCGCTTCTTCAACCACCCGCAGCGCGGCTTCGCGATCGTCGCGATCGCCGGCCCGCTCACGAACATCCTGATCGCGTACGTGATCGCGCTCGTCTACGTGTGGGTCTTCTCGTATCCGACGGGCCTGCTCGGCGAGGTGCTCGCCACCGCCTTCGTCATGAACGTGCTGCTCGCCGTCTTCAACATGCTGCCGATCCCGCCGCTCGACGGCAGCCGCGTCCTGGCCGCCTTCATGCCGCGCGAGATGGCGGCGGCGTGGGGTCGCCTCGACCAGTTCGGCTTCATGATCCTGTTCGGTCTGCTGCTCTTCTTCCGGCCCCTGTTCGACATCATCAACGCCATCCGCGAGCCGATCCAGCGCCTGCTCCTGACCCTGGCGGGGGCGTGATGCGCGACCGCCCGGTCCTCGTCGCCGGCGTCGCGATGGCCCTGATCGCGATCGCCTTCACGGCCTTCGGCCTGATCGCGGGCGACGGGCGCTAGCCCGCCCGGGCCTCGAGCCACGCCAGCTGCGCGTCGCGGTCGGCGCCGACCGCGCCCTCGATCACGGCGGCCCTGAGCTCGGCCAGGGCCCGGCCGATCGCCGGCCCCTCCGCCCCGCTGCGCGCGCGCACGTCGTCGCCGTCGACCGCGAGCGCCACGTGCCGCAGCCGGCCCAGGTAGGCCGCAGCCTCGGCACCGCCGGCGGCCACGACGGCCTCGAGCGGCACGCGCGCGCAGCGGCGATCGACGTCGGCATCGGACAGTCCCCGGAGCTCGCCCCGCAGGGCGTCGGCTGCGGCCGCGGCGAGCGCCGCCCGCACGGTGGCGCGGTCGCGACCGGCCTCGGCGAGCCACGCGCTGCGGCGGTCCTCCGGCACGCCGGCGAGCACGAGGCCGAGGCCGAGGGCGACGCGGTCCGCGTCGCGGGCCGAATCCTCGACGAGCGCCCACGCGGCGCGCACCCGCTCGGGATCGGCGGCCATCCCCGGCTCGATCGCGTCGAGCCCGCCCCACGACGCGAGGAGCCCGAGCGCGGCCGCGGGGTCGGCCTCCGCGAAGACGAGCGCGAGGGCGTCCGCCATCCGCGCGGGGCCGGTGAGCGCGACGAAGCCGCCGTGGCAGGCGGCGCGCGCCGCATGGTCGAGCGTGGCGTCCGGCGTGAGACCGAGCCGAGCCGCGTAGCGCGCGCAGCGCACGATCCGGGTCGCGTCCTCCTCGAACGCGTCGGGGCGCAGGAGCCGCAGGACGCCGCCGCGCAGGTCGGCGATCCCGCCGGTCGGGTCGAGCACGACCCCCGCGTCGGGCCCCGCGACGACCACGGCGAGCGCGTTGACCGTGACGTCGCGGCGGCGCAGGTCATCGTCGATGGTGGCCGGGCGCACGTCCGGCAGGGCGCCCGGCGCGGCGTACGCCTCGGCGCGTGCGCTCGCCACGTCGACGGGCGGGCGCGAGCGCACCGTCGCCGTGCCGAACGCCGGGTAGGCGACGACCTCCGAGCGGGTCAGCGCGGCGAGCCGCTCCGCGAACGCGATGCCGTCGCCCTCGACGACGACGTCGACCTCGCGCGGCTCCTCGCCGCGCAGGAGGTCGCGCACGACGCCTCCGACGAGCGCGACGCGCTGGCCCGGCGCCGCGGCCTCCACGAGCCGCGGCACGGCGTCGCGGACGCGAGGCGAGGCGGCGAGGAGGGCGCGCGCGTCGGGATCGCCTGCGCGCGCCCCCATCCGCTACGCCTCCGCGACGACTTCGATCTCGACGCGCGCCCCCGCCGGCAGGTTCGCGACCTGGAACGTCGAGCGGGCCGGGAACGGCTCTCCCATCCGCTCGGCGTAGACGCCGTTCATCTCGCCGAACTCGGCGAGGTCG
>JAURLF010000019.1 GCA_030831375.1 Gaiellales bacterium
TCGAAGGCGGCGCGGGCACCCTTGACGGCGCGGTCGACATCGGCCGTGTCGCAGGCCGCGATCTGCGCGATCACGCTGCCGTCGATCGGGGAGACGCAGTCGAAGGTCTCGCCGCTGAGGGCGTCGACGTACTGGCCGTCGATGAACGCGCGGCCCTCGGGGCTGAGGCGGGCGACGGCGTCGGCGACGGAGGCGGCGGTGGGGATGGCGGTGGCGCTCATGGTCTCCGGGGGTAGTGGTCGGTGCGCGTGCGGGGCATACGGTAGGCGAAGGGCGCGGGCCCCGCCGACCCGATGGTGACAGGGGCTCGTGGTGGGAGTAGCATCGCCCGCTCACCGTTCGAGAAGGGGGGTTTTCGTGTACCACCGTTTCGCCTCGCTCGGCCGCGCGGCCGTGATCGCGCTCGCCGGGCTCCTCGTGCTCGTTCCGCTGGCCTTGGCCGGCGGCCACGGGCCGACCACCGCCCGTCAGGGCGACTGCGGCTCGCCCGCCGGCGGCACCCTGCCCACCGTGACCAGCGTCACCGTCGACGGCGTCCCGATCCCGGGCTCGAAGCCGGGCATGGGCAAGCTCTACTACACCACGACCACTGGCAACGGCCAACTCAACGGCTCTGACTGCCTCTACCCGTGGTCGCTGCGGATCGAGCGCGACTACACGGGCGCCGGGCCCGATTCTGGCTGGTACAGCGTGGTCGGCACCGCGCCGTGGTTCCTCGACCACGCGGCGTTCGCGCAGAAGTTCAACCCGGCGTATGCGGATCTGCCCGCGGTGACCGAGAACTCGCCGATCGTCGCGGTCGTCCAGCTGCCGGCGGACGGTTCGTACGCGGCCCAGAACGCCTACTGGTTCACCACGAACGGCAAACTCAGCGGTAACACCGGCATCGCCCTCAGCGGGAATACCCTCACGATCACGGGGTTCCCGCGCAGCAATGTCAACACGCCCGAGCAGTGGCCGAACAACCTCCCGGCGGACTACAACGCGCTCGCCGTGGATGCCGCGACGTACTACGCTCAGTTCGGCGGGCTCAGCAACTGGGGAAACGGCGAGCCCAACGGCTACGGCGACAGCGGTGCATTCGGGCCCGGCGGCTCGATCGCCCAGGTCTCCACGATCGGCCTGCAGTTCTCCATCCGTGCCCGGTTCGCCGGGCCCCTGGGGAAGGGCTCCGAGGAGCAGCGCGGCTCGTGGTTCGAGTCGATCAACACGCCGCGCTGGAGCACGATGTACTCCAACCAGGGCGGCAGCCCGTCTCTGCAGATGGGCATGGGCAACTACAGCGAGTACTACGCGACGGCGGCCAACACCGTGACCCGGAACGCGGGCGGCCTGCGGATGATGCTGCCCGACGCCTGGGCCACCCTCGGCTTCGGCGTCTCCAGCGCCTCCGATCCGGCGCTGATCCAGGGCGCTATCCAGGTCACCCGCACCGAGAGCGGGGCGACCACGCCCGTGGTGGCGACGACGACGCCCGTCCCGGGCGTCGGCATCGTCGTCGACATCGGCACGGTGCCGTTCTCGAGCCCGAACTACACGACCAAGAAGAACACCGCCGTGAAGGCGAAGGTCAGAGGCAAGCGCGTGAGGCTGACCTTCTCCCTGACCGCGGCACAGGCCAAGTTGGCCAAGGGCAAGGTCACGATCATGGGCGGCACGAAGAAGCTCAAGAAGCTCGGCACTTTCCCCGCCAAGAAGGGTCGGAACGCGATCACCGTGGCCTACATCAAGAGGGGCGGCTACGCCGTCAAGGCCGGCAAGATCGTGATCGGCAGCGTTACGACGGCGTCGTCGGGTGGCGGCGGCAACGGCGGTGGCGACTGCCAGAAGCAGAACTGCAGGAACAAGTGACGCGCGGCGGCGGGCGGCGGGCGACCGCCGTCCGCCGCCGATTCGCTAGGCTCGTCCCGGGGTGGCAACCGCCTGGTGGCGGATCGCGTCTTCAAAACGCGCAGGCCGGCGCAGCCCGTCGGTCGGTAGGTTCGATTCCTGCGCCGCCTCGCTTCCGCCGCCCCGGCGTCCCGCTGCGAACAATCCCACGTGGACCTCCCCGACGCCCTCCGCATCGCCGTCTCCAGCACGCTCGGCTCGAGCTGGCAGCTCGACCTGACCTCGGCGCACCTGGCGGCCGACCCGGACGCGTGGACCGACCACCCGGTCGACGATCCCGAGCCGGGGCTCGGGCCGCTGCTCGCCCTCGGCTCCCTCGTGGGCCCGGTGCTGCGCTACCGCGAGTGGGACGAGGACGGCCTCGCGGACGTCGCCGTCTACGCGCCCGACCCGGACGTGTGGCACCGCTTCGAGCGCGCGCTCGAGCGGGTCGGCGCCTGGGGCTGGCCGTCCTACCCGTCGGGCGTCGGCGACGGCGGCGCGTGGGCGATCGCGCTGCTCTGGCGCGGGCGCACCCTCGACGTGCACGGCGTCGGCGCGTGGCCGCCTGCCGGCACGGCCGCGCCGGGCCCCGAGTGGCTCGGCTTCATGCGCGCCGTCCACCGGCTCGCCGGCGGCCGCGGCTTCGACGCGTGCCAGGGGGCGGAGGCCCTTTGAGCACGCGCCCCCTCGCCCTCGTCACGGGCGCCTCCGGCGGCATCGGCCTCGAGCTCGCGCGCTGCGCGGCCGCCGACGGCCATGACCTGGTCCTCGTCGCGCGCCGGCGGGACGCCCTCGAGGCGCTCGCCGGCGAGCTCGCGTCGCGCTACCGCGTCGGCGCGCAGGTCGTCGCCGACGACCTCGACGACCCGTCCGCGGTCGAGCGCATCGCCGCGCAGGTCGAGCGCCCCGTCGACGTCCTCGTCAACAACGCGGGCTTCGGCATCTGGCGTCCGTTCGCCGCGACCGACGCCGACGACCTCGACGGGATGGTGCGCGTCAACGTGCTCGCCCTGACCGCGCTCAGCCGCCGCTACCTGCCCGCGATGGCGGAGCGTGGCACGGGCGGCGTCCTCAACGTCGCCAGCGTCGCGGGCTTCCTGTCGGGCCCGAACGCGGCCGTCTACTACGCCACCAAGAACTACGTCCTCGCGCTCTCCGAGGCGCTCGCCGAGGAGGTGCGCGGCACGGGCGCCACCGTCACGGCGCTCTGCCCGGGGCCCGTCGACACCGGCTTCCAGGCGCGTGCCGGCATGGCCCAGACCTCGATGAAGTCGATGACGATGATGGACGCGCGCACCTGCGCCGAGGCCGGCTGGCGCGGCTTCCGCGCCGGCCGCAGCGTGGTGATCCCCGGCGTCGGCAACAAGGCGCTCGCGAAGGTGCCGCGGCTCGTGCCGCGGCGGCTGATGGCGCGCATGGTCGCCGGCGTGCAGCGACCCGACGCCTAGACCCGAGCGGCCTGCGCTACAGTCGCCGTGCGCCCGGGCGGCGCGGGAGGCAGGAGCGGGATGAGCGAGCTGATGGCCGCGAGGGCCCAGATGGGCAGCTCGCTCGCGTTCCACATCATCTTCGCCGTGATCGGGATCGGCATGCCGCTCGTGCTCCTGATCGCCGAGGGGCTGTGGCTCAGGACCGGCCGCGACGTGTACCACCAGCTCGCCCGCACCTGGTCACGCGCGTTCGCCGTCACCTTCGCGATCGGTGCGGTCTCCGGCACGATGCTGTCCTTCGAGATCGGCCTGCTCTGGCCGCGCTTCATGGAGTTCGCCGGCGGCATCATCGGCATGCCGTTCAGCCTCGAGGGCTTCGCCTTCTTCATCGAGGGCATCTTCCTCGCCATCTACCTGTACGGCTGGGACCGGCTGTCGAGGCGCGCCCACTTTCTCTGCGGGTTCCCGCTCCTCCTCGGCGGCTTCGCCTCGACCTTCTTCATCATCGCCGCCAACTCGTGGATGAACACGCCGCAGGGGTTCGTCCTCAACGCGGCCGGCGAGGTCGTCGACGTCGATCCGATCGCCGCGATGTTCAACCCGGCGCTCTTTACCCAGTACACGCACATGCTGTTCGCGGCGCTCGTCACGACCGGGTTCACCGTGGCGGCCGTCTACGCGTGGGGCATGCTCAAGGGCCGCCGCGACGAGTACCACCGCAAGGGCCTCGCGATCGGCCTCGCCGTGGCGGGGATCCTGATGCCGATCCAGCTCGTCACGGGCGACCTGATCGCCGTCCAGGTCACGAAGAACCAGCCGCTCAAGCTGGCCACCATGGAGGGCCTGTTCCAGACCACCGAGGGCGCGCCGCTGACCCTGTTCGGGATCCCCGACGAGGAGACGCGCACCGTCAGGGGCGGCATCGAGATCCCGTACCTGCTGAGCCTGCTCGCCTACAACGACCCGACGGCGACGGTGCAGGGCATGGAGGAGTGGCCGGAGGAGGACTGGCCCAACCCGGTCCTCGTCCACCTCGCCTACGACACGATGATCACGCTCGGCTCGGCGCTGCTGTTGCCCGGCATCGTCGGCCTCTACGCCTGGCGGCGGCGCCCGCACTGGCTCCAGCACCGCCTGTTCCTGTGGGGCCTCGTCGCCTCGGCGCCCGCCGCCTTCATCTGCGTCGAGACCGGCTGGATCACCACCGAGTCGGGCCGCCAGCCGTGGGTGGTCTACGAGGTGCTGCGGACCGAGGACAGCTTCACCACGGCGACGGGCATCCTGCCCTGGTTCGTCGTCTTCAGCGGCGTCTACATCCTGCTCGCCGTGCTCGGCTCGATGATCCTGATCCGCATGGCGCGCCGCCGGCGCGAGCGGCTCGCCGCCGTGGGCCCCGCGGAGGCCGCCGGTGGCTGATTCGACGCTCGTCCTGCTCGCCGCGTTGAGCCTGCTCGTCGGCCTCAGCGCCTACGCCGTGCTCGCCGGCGCCGATTTCGGCGGCGGCGTCTGGGACCTGTTCGCCTCGGGGCCCCGCCGCGCCGACCAGCGCGCCGCGATCGAGCGCGCGATCGGCCCCGTCTGGGAGGTCAACCACGTCTGGATCATCTTCGTGATCGTGGTGCTCTTCACGGCCTTCCCGCGCGCGTTCGCCGCGCTCTGCATCGGCCTCTTCATGCCGCTCACGTTCGTCCTGCTCGGGATCGTGCTGCGCGGCTCCGCGTTCGCGTTCCGGGCGCACTCCGAGGGCAGCCCGGCGCTGCAGCGCCGCCTCGGGCTCGTCTTCTCCGTCTCGAGCCTGATCACCCCGTTCGCGCTCGGCCTCTGCGCCGGGGCGGTCGCCGCGGGTGCGATCCGGCCCGCCGGCGAGGGCTGGCAGACCGTGCCCGTGTCCGAGCTCCTGCGGCCGTTCCCGCTTCTGACGGGCCTGCTCGCGGTTCTGATCTGCTCGTACCTGGCCGCGACGTTCCTGACGGCGGAGGCCACCGGTGCGCTGCGCGCGGACTTCCGCCGCCGCGCGCTCGCCACCGGCGCCGCGCTCGCCGTCTGCGCCGCCCTCGGCCTCGTGCTGGCGGTGGACGAGGCGCCGGAGCACTCGACGGCGCTGCTCGAGGGCCGCGGGCTGCCGTTCGCCCTCGCCGCGCTCGTCCTCGGCATCGCGGGGATCGCCCTGATGGCGCGGCGCGCATGGCGCTGGGTGCGGCCCGTCGGCGTCGCCTTCGTGCTGGCGATCCTGTGGGGCTGGGCGGCGGCGCAGTGGCCGTACGCGATCACGCCGGTGCTCACCTTCGAGGCGGCGGCGGCGTCGCCGGCGATGCTGCGCGTCTACCTCGTCTGCCTCGCCGCCGGCGGCGTGATCCTGCTGCCCGCGCTGTGGCTGCTCTTCCGGCTCTTCAAGGGCGGTCATCCGGAGGCGGGCCGCCGTGCGGAGGAGCGGGTGTGAAGGGCGACGCCGCAGTCGCCGGCATCTGCGCCGGCTCGTACGCCGCGACGGGTGCGTGGGCGCTCTTCGGCGGCGACATCGCGCCGCCGTTCGACATCACGATCGGCGTCAAGGACGCGATGATCGCGGGCCTGTGCCTCGCGTGGGTGCGCGCCGAGCTGGCCGCCGGGGCGGCCCGCGCGCGCGGCCTCGCACTGGCCTGCGCGCTCGTGATCCTCGCCGACGCGTTCCTCGCCCTCGCCGGTGGCGTCGGGCCGTGGCGCACCGAGATCATCCCCGACGGCTCCCTGACGGGATCGCTCGTCGTCGGCGTCGGGCTGGTGCTGCTCGGCTTCGGGCTCGTATGGTTCGTGCGCCGTCCCGACCCGGAGCCCCGATGACCGCCCCCGCGACCATGCGCGCCGTGCTCCTGACGGGCCACGGCGATCTCGACCGGCTCGTCCTCGAGCCCGCCCACCCGACTCCCGCGCCGGGCCCGGGGGAGGTGCTCGTGCGCGTCGACGCGTGCGCTGTCAACAACACCGACGTCAACACGCGCGTCGGCTGGTACGCCCGGTCCGAGGACGACGCCGGGTCGTGGGACGGCGCGCTCAGCTTTCCGCGCATCCAGGGCGCCGACATCTGCGGCGTCGTCGCCGCCTGCGGCGAGGGCGTCGCGCACGAGCGCCTCGGCGAGCGCGTCCTCGTCGACCCCTGGGTGCGCGACCCCGCCGCCCCCGATGACCTCGTGCGCGCGCGCTACGTGGGCTCCGAGCTCGACGGCGGCTACGCTGACTTCGCGGTCGTGCCCGCCGTCAACGCCGTGCCCGTCTCCTCGTCACTGTCCGCCGTCGAGCTGGCCTCGTTCCCGACGGCCGCGGAGACCGCGCTCGACATGCTGCGCCGCGCCGGCGTCGCGCCCGGCGAGCGCGTCCTCGTGACGGGCGCCTCCGGCGGCGTCGGCGCCTACGCCGTGCAGCTCGCGCGCGCGCTCGGCGCCGAGCCGATCGGCGTCTGCCAGCCGCAGAAGGCCGACCTCGTGCGCCAGCTCGGCGCCGTCGCCACCGTCGACCGCGGCGCCCCCGCCGACGCCGCCCTGGCCGCGCAGGGCATCGACGGCGTCGACGTGGTCGCGGACGTGGTCGGCGGCGATGCATGGCCGTCCCTCCTCGACGCGCTGCGGCGCGGGGGGCGCTACGCCGTCTCCGGCGCGATCGCCGGGCCGCACGTCGACCTCGACCTGCGCACCCTGTATCTGAAGGACCTGACGCTGATCGGGGCCACGGTGTCCGCGCCGGAGGTCTTCCGGGAGCTCGTCGAGCTGGTCGAGCGCGGTGCGATCCGCCCGCTCGTCGCGGCCACCTACCCGCTCGAGCGGGTCCATGACGCCCAGCGCGCGTTCGTCGCCAAGGACTTCGTCGGCAAGATCGTCCTCGACCTCGCCGGGGAGCGGGGCTGAGCGTGGACGCCTCCCTCCGCGACGAGGCCGTCGGGCTGATGCGCGACCTCGTGCGCGTCGACACCTCGAACCCGCCCGGCCGCGAGACGCCCGCCGCGCACGTCGTCAAGGCGTACCTCGAGGCCAACGGCGTCGCCTGCGAGCTGGTCGCGCGCGACCCCGACCGCGCCAACCTGATCGCGCGCCTGCCCGGCACCGGCGACGGCCCCTCGCTCGCGTTCCTCGGCCATACCGACGTCGTGCCCGCCGACGCGCAGGACTGGACGCACCCGCCGTTTGACGCGCACCTCGACGACGCGGGCTACGTCTGGGGCCGCGGCACCTGCGACATGAAGAACGAGCTCGCCACGCGCTGCGTCGCGCTCGCGCAGCTCGCGCGCACGGGCTTCCGGCCGAAGGGCGACCTGCTTCTGATCTCGCAGGCCGACGAGGAGGACGGCACCGACGAGGTCGGGATGCCGTGGCTGCTCGCCGAGCGGCCCGACCTGCGCTGCGACTACGCGATCGACGAGGGCGGCGGCGCCCGCCTCGAGCTCGCCGACGGCCGCGTCGTCTACACGCTGCAGGTGGGGGAGAAGGCGACCCTGCCCGCCACGATCACCGCTCTCGGCGAGGCCGGCCACGCCTCGATCCCGACGCTCGGCCGCAACGCCGTGCCGCTGCTCGCCGAGCTGATCGGCCGGCTCGCGGCGCACCGCACCGAGCGGCGCCTCGTGCCCGCCATCCGCGGGATGGTCGAGGCCCTCGGCGTCGACCCCGACCAGGGCCTCGACCGGGTCGCCGCCGAGGTCGGGGCGCTGCACCCGGCGTTCGCGACGGAGATCGACGCGCTGCTCGGCATCACCATCGCGCCGACGCTCCTGACCGGGTCGAGCGCGCGCAACGTCCTGCCGGGCCGGGCGTCAGTCGGCGTCGACTGCCGCATCCTCCCGGGCGACACGGAGGCCGACCTCGAGCGCGAGCTCGCGCTCGCCCTCGGCGACGGCATCCCGTACGAGGTCGTCCTCGACCAGGGCATCACCGGCGGCACCGAGTCGCCGCTCTCGACGCCCCTCCACGACGCGATCCGGACCGCGGTCGAGGCGCACGAGCCGGGCGCGGTCCTCGTGCCGCAGCTCTCGACCGGCTTCACCGACGCCGCCTTCGTGCGGCAGGCCTTCGGCACCGTCGCCTACGGCTTCTGGCCGCTGACCGTGACCCCGCTCGACGTCTACGAGGCGGGTATCCACAACCGGGACGAGCGCATCCACGTCGACGACCTCGGCGTCGCCGTCGCGATGCACATCCGGATCGCCGAGACCCTCCTCGCGTAGCCCGGCCCGGGAGGAGTCCGGCGCCCGGCGGCTAAGCCGCACGTTGTGGCCCTGATCCCGATCGCCCTCCTCCAGCTCGGCATCGGCGCTGGCTGGCTCGTGCTCGGCGCCGCCAACGTGCTCGTGCTCGTCCTCACGGACGCCGAGCCCGTCTACGGCTGGTGGTTCGGCGCCGCCGTCGGGATCGGCGTGGCGCTCGCCACCGCGCTCGCCACGGCCCGCCAGATCCGCCGCTCCCTGGCCGACGCCACGCCCGCCGCCGGCATCCCGCTCGGCTCGCCCGCCGACGCGATCGGCCGCAGCATCGGACCCGTCGCGATCGCGATGGCGATGCTGCTCGCCCTCGCCCTGATCCCCGGCGCCGAGCCCTACCAGGGCCTCGCCGCGTGCATGTTCGCCGCGGTCGGCGCCGTCTACGGCCCGCTCGCCCTGTGGGTCCGGCGCTTCGAGCAGATGCAGGGCATCGTCGTGGCCAACCCGGTCAACCGCTGGGGCATCCGCGTCGGCCCGGTGCGCTCGCTGCGCCTGCCCCGCTAGGCGCCGACGGCCAGCATCCAGAGCGCGAGCGCGCCGTGGCCGGACCAGGCCGCCGTGCGGATCCAGTTCGTGCGCACGAGCCGCGCCAGTGCCGCCGCGTCGTAGCGCGCCTGCAGCCGCTCGTGGGCGGGCACCGACAGGAGCACCGTGACGGCCCACGAGACGAGCACGAGCGCGAGGCCGAGCCAGGCCGCCCAGGCGGGGATGGCGGCGGGGCGTGCGACCACGAGCACGGCTGCGCAGACCAGCTCGACCAGCATCGGCGGGCCCACCACGTACGTGGTGCGCACGCGGTTGCGGCGCTGATACGCGGGCATCGCGTCGCCGACCTCCCGAAACAGCGGGTAGTGCGCGACCTGGCACATCCAGATCACGCCGGCCATGTACACGGCGGCCGCGGCCTGGGCGGCGAGCAGCCAGGTCATGTCGGGCTGCCGGCGCTGCGCACGAGCGCCGCCCGGCGCGCGAGCAGGCCGGCCGCGTCCTCCCCCCGCAGGGACGCGTCGACGAGCTCGACCGGGTGGAAGGTGGGGACGGGGTCGCCGCCGCCGAGGTTGGCGCTGATCTGGATCAGGCAGCCCGGGTTGGCCGCGGCCAGCGCGTCGGGGGCGGTGCGCCGGACGCTGTCGGCCTTCATCCGCCCGAGCTCCGAGGCGGCGTCGGGCTGGAGCAGGTTGTAGACGCCGGCGGAGCCGCAGCAGATCGCCGCATCGGGGATCTCGGCGAGCTCGAGGCCGGGGATGCGCGCGAGCACGGCGCGCGGCTCGGAGCGCACGCCCTGCGCGTGGGCGAGATGGCAGGCGTCGTGGTACGCGAGCCGCATCGCCAGGGGTCGCAGCGCCCCCGCGGGCGGCTCGAGCTCGGCGAGCACCTCGTGCACGTCAGCCACCTTCGCCGCGAACGTCGCGGCCCGCTCCGCCCACGCCGGGTCGTCGGCGAGCAGGTGCCCGTACTCCTTCAGGGTCGAGCCGCAGCCGGCGCTGTTGACGACGATGCGGTCCACGTCGGGCGCGTCGAGGGCCGCGATCAGCCGCCGCGCCCGCTCCGCCGCCGTGGCGGCGCGCCCCGCGTGCAGCTCGAGCGCGCCGCAGCAGGCCTGCGCGGCCGGCGCCCGCACCTCGCAGCCGTGCGCGGTGAGGACGCGCGCGGTGGCGGCGTTGACGTCGCCGAAGAGCGCGCGCTGAACGCAGCCCGTCAGCATCGCCACGCGCAGGACGGGCTCGCCGGCGGGGCGCGTGAGCGCCGGCGCCTGCTCGCGCACGCCGGCCCACGTGACGACGGGGGCGAGCGCCTCGAAGCGGCGGACCCGGGCCGGCAGCCGCCGGTACAGCCCGGAGCGGCGCAGGGCGCGCTGCAGGCCCGACGCGCGGTACGGGATCAGGGGCGCCGCGACGGCGGTCATGCGGCGGTGGTGCGGCAGCACCCGGAAGACGGCGTCGCGCAGGCGCCGGTCGGCGGGCTCGCGCGCGAAGCGCTCCTCGACCTGCGCGCGCGTCGCCTCGATCAGGCGGTCGTACTGCACGCCGGACGGGCACGACGTCACGCAGGCCATGCAGCCCAGGCACGAGTCCCAGTGGCGCACCGTCGTGGCGTCGAGGCCGAGCTCGCCCCGGTCGGCGAGGTCCATCAGCAGGATGCGCCCGCGTGGCGAGTCCATCTCCTCGCCCCACAGCACGTACGTGGGGCAGGTCGGCAGGCAGAAGCCGCAGTGCACGCACGCGTCGAGGAGGCCGCGCTCGGGTCCGGCGCCCGCGGCGAATGCGCTCGTCCCGGCGTCGCCGATCGGCCGCCCGGTGGACGGCGCCGGCGGGACGCGCGTGACCGGGAGGCTCACCGTGCGGCCCCCGCGAGCACGCCGTGCGGGTCGAGCCCGCGCCGCAGCGCGTCCTCGATTCCAGCCAGCGCAGGGTCGGGATCGACGGTGAGCGCGGCGTGCAGGCCGTCACCGCGGCGCACCTGCACGTTGCCGCCGAGCGCGCGCACCGCCGCCGCGACGCGGCCGGCCCGCTCGGGGTCCGCATCGGGCAGCGCGAGCTCGCCCGCGCAGACACCGGCACGGACGACGAGCACGGCGTCGTGCGCGGCGGCGAGCCGCAGGAGGTCCGCGAGCCGCGAGGGGCGCACCCCGACGGCGAGGACGGCGTCGGCTCCGGCCCAGGCGCGGGCGGCGAGGTCGGCCGCGAGGGCGTCGGCCGCCGTCTCGTCGGGGACCTCGATGTCGGCGAGGCCGCGCAGGTGGGCGATCTGGGCGTCGGCGCCATCGGCCGTGCTCTCGACGCGGACCATGACGACGCCCTCGGGCCACGCGACCTCCACCAGCGCAGGCGTGACGGGCGCGTCGCGCACGGCGTCGCAGAAGGCCGCCGCGGCGGCCGGGTCGGTCGTGCGCAGGACGGCGGTGCGCGCCGCGTCGGGCAGCGGATGCAGCTTCAGCGCCACCTCGGTGATCACCGCGAGCGACCCGTGCGATCCGATCAGCAGCTTGGCCACGTCGTAGCCGGCGACGTTCTTGACGACGCGCCCGCCCGTCTTCGCGGCGAGGCCGTCGCCCGTCACGTAGCGCGCGCCGAGCACGAGGTCGCGCGGCGTGCCGTAGCGGGTGCGTCGCGGACCCGACGCGGCACAGGCGAGCACCCCGCCGAGGGTGGCCGCGGCGCCGCCGGGCGGGTCGAGCATCAGCCGCTGGCGGTGCGTGGTCACGTCGGAGATGGCGGCGGCGAGGGCCGCGAGCGGCATGCCGGCCTCGGCCACGCAGGTCATGTCGCCCGGCGCGTGGTCGACGAGCCGGTCCAGGGCCGTGGTCGACAGCACCACGTCGAGGCGGGAGGGCGGCGCCGTCCAGGCCTGCTTCGTGCCGCCGCCGCGCACGCGCACCGCGAGGCCGTCCGCGCCCGCGCGGCGCAGCACGAGCGCGATCGCCTCGGGTGACAGCGGCTCGGCGACGGCGGCGGGCACGAGCCCGCCGATCGCGTCCTCGGGGCCGCCCGGGCGCACCCGGTCGGGTCCGAGGTCGGCCGCGAGGTCCTCGACGACGCCCATCAGAGGCGCGCCCCGAGCCCGGCCCGCTCGACGGGGTGCACGCGGTGGAAGCCGGGCACCTCGCCGCACAGCCGCGGCGTCGGCAGCAGCTTGTCCGGGTTGCAGAGCCCGGCGGGGTCGAAGGCGGCGCGGACGCGGTCGAACGCGGTCAGGTCGGCGCCGTCGAACATCTTCGGCATCGAGCAGGCCTTCTCCGTGCCGACGCCGTGCTCCCCGGTGATCGACCCGCCGTGCTCGACGCAGAGCGCCACGATCGCCATCGCCAGCTCCTCCGACTGCTCGACCTGCTCCGGCACGGCGCTGTCGTAGAGCACGAGCGGGTGCAGGTTGCCGTCGCCCGCGTGGAAGACGTTCGCGACGCGCAGGCCGTAGCGCTCCGACAGGTCCGCGATGCCGCGCAGCACCTCCGGCAGCCGCGTGCGCGGGATCACGCCGTCCTGCACCCGGTAGGCGGGGGCGAGGCGGCCGGCCGCGGCGAAGGCGCTCTTGCGAGCCGTCCAGATCGCGGCCCGCTCCGCGGGCGAGGCGGCGACGCGGACCTCGCGGGCATTGCGGGCGGCGCAGATCCGGGTGACCGCCTCGAACTGCGAGCGCACCTCCGACTCGGGCCCGTCGAGCTCCACGATCAGCGCCGACTCGGCGTCCCAGTCCATGTGGGTGACGGCGCGGGCCGCCTCGATCGCCAGCCGGTCCATCATCTCGACGGCGGCCGGCACGATGCCGTCGGAGATGATCTCCGAGACGGTCTCGCCGCCCTCCTCGACGGTGTCGAAGAAGGCGACCAGGGTCTCGACGTGCTGCGGGCGCGGCAGCACCCCGACGACGGCCTCGGTGACGATGCCGCAGGTTCCCTCGCTGCCGATCAGGACGCCCAGCAGGTCGAGGCCGGGCGCGTCCGGCGCGTCCGACCCGAGCCGCGTCACGGCGCCGTCGCCGAGGACGACGGTGGCGGCGAGGACGTGGTTGACGGTGAAGCCGTACTTGAGGCAGTGCGCACCGCCCGCGTTCTCGGCGATGTTGCCGCCGATCGTGCAGACCTGCTGGCTGGAGGGGTCGGGCGCGTAGTAGAGGCCGTGCGGCGCGACGGCCTCGGTGATCGCGAGGTTCGTCACGCCGGGCTGCACCGTCACGCGCCGATCGGCGACGTCGATGTCGAGGATCGCTCGCATCCGGGCGAGACCGATCACGACGCCCTCGGCGCGCGGCATCGCGCCGCCCGACAGGCCCGAGCCGGCGCCGCGCGCGACGAACGGCACGCCCAGCTCGTGGCAGGCGCGCACGACGGCCGCCACCTCGTCGGTGGAGGCGGGCAGGACGACGAGGCCGGGGCGCTCGCGCTGGTTCGTCAGCCCGTCGCACTCGTAGGTGCTCAGCTGGGCCGGATCGGACAGCACCCAGACCGGCCCCACGATCGCGCGCGCGCGCTCCGCGAGCTCCCCGATCGCGCCCGTCGCCGCCGTCGTGGCCATCGGCGGCAGGGTACCCGCTCTCAGCGGGGCGGCAGGCCGAGCGCGTCGCGCACGAGGCGCTCCTGCTCGATCAGGTGGTCGGGCGGGTAGCCCTCCGACGGGCTGGCCCGCCACGGCCGGCCCGCGTAGCGCAGGCGCACGCCCGGCGCGGCCATCTCGAGGCGGTGGCGGATCGAGCGCCAGGCGCCCATGTTGGCCGGCTCCTCCTGGGCCCAGACGAGCTCCTCGAGCGACGGGTACCAGCCGAGGACGCGCGCGAGGGTCTCCGTCGGGAACGGGTAGAGCTGCTCGAGGCGGATCACGGCGACGCCGCGGTCGGGCGCGTAGTCGGGGTGCTTCTTGAGGTCGTAGTAGACCTTGCCGGAACAGAGGATCGCGCGCGAGATGTCATCGCGGAACTCCTTCACGTCCGGGTCGTCGAGGATGCGCGTGAAGGCGCCCTCGCTGAGCTCCTCGAGCTGCGACGACGCCTCCTTCAGGCGCAGGAGCGACTTCGGGGTCATCACGATCAGGGGGCGCCGCTCCGGGGCGAGCGCCTGCCGCCGCAGCAGATGGAAGAACTGCTCGGCCGTCGTCGGGTAGGCGATCGTGCAGTTGTCCTCCGCGGCCAGCTTGAGGAAGCGCTCGAGCCGCGCGGAGGAGTGCTCGGGGCCGGAGCCCTCGTAGCCGTGCGGGAGCAGCAGGGTCAGGCGGCACTCGTCGCCCCACTTGGTGCGGCCGCTCATGATGAACTGGTCGACGATCACCTGGGCGACGTTGACGAAGTCGCCGAACTGGGCCTCCCACAGGACGAGGCCGTCGGGGCGCGTCGTCGAGTACCCGTACTCGAAGCCGAGGCAGCCCGTCTCGGTCAGGGGCGCGTTGTGGATCTCGAAGCCGGCGCGCGCGTCCTTGAGGTGCCGGAGCGGCGTGTAGCGCGCCCCCGTCTCGGCGTCGTGGAGCACGGCGTGGCGGTGCGCGAACGTGCCGCGCTCCGAGTCCTGGCCGGTCAGGCGGATCGGCACGCCCTCCTCGAGCAGCGTCGCGTACGCGAGCACCTCGGCGTGGCCCCATTCGACGCGGCCGCCCGGCTCGAGCGCGGCGCGGCGGCGCTCGAGCACCTGCGCGAGCTTCTCGTTGACGGTGAAGCCCGCCGGCACCTCGAGCAGCTGCTCGGTCAGCCGCCGCAGCTGCGAGGCGGGCACCTTCGTCTCCACGCTGGTGCGCGACGGCGACGAGAAGGTCGGCATCGGCGCGTCGACGGTATCGACGCGGATCTCCTCCAGGGCCTGCCGCAGGCGCGCGTGGACGCGCTCCCGCATCTCGTCGACCTCGGCCGGTGTGGTCACGCCCTCGGCGACCAGCTTGGTCGCGTAGATCTCCGCGACGGGCGGGTGGTCCTTGATCGCGCGGTACATCATCGGCTGCGTGTAGGCGGGCTCGTCACCCTCGTTGTGGCCCCAGCGGCGGTACCCGATCAGGTCGACGACGACGTCCTTGCCGAAGCGGCTGCGGTACGCCATCGCGAGGCGGATCGCGGCGCGGCAGGCGTCGACGTCATCCGCGTTCACGTGGATCACGGGCACGTCGTAGCCCTTGGCGATATCGGAGCAGTGGCGCGTCGAGCGCCCCTCGTTGGGGTTCGTCGTGAAGCCGACCTGGTTGTCGGCGATCAGGTGCAGGGAGCCGCCGACGGTGTAGCCGTCGAGCTGCTGCAGGTTGAGCGTCTCGGCCACCACGCCCTGCCCGGGGAAGGCCGCGTCGCCGTGGATCTGGATCGCGAGCGCGCGGCGCGCCTCGGTCGTGGTCGAGCTCGGCGGCGCCCAGTCGGTCTGCAGGGCGCGCGTGCGCCCCATCACGACCGGGTTGATGAACTCGAGGTGCGACGGGTTCGGCAGCAGGGCGAGACGCATGTCGCGGGTCACGCCCGGCTCGACCTCGAGCTGGCGGGAGCCGGTCGTGCCGTAGTGGTACTTGACGTCGCCGGTGCCGCCGGACGGCATCAGCGTGTGCACATGCGTCTCCGTCTCGCCGGCGAACTCGGCGAGGATCTGCGCGTACGGCAGGCGCAGCGTGTGCGCGAGCACGTTCAGGCGGCCGCGGTGCGCCATCCCGATCGTGACGTCCTCGACGCCCTCGCGGGCGGCGAGCAGGACGGCCTCGTCGAGCAGCAGGATCAGGGAGTCGAGGCCCTCGATCGAGAACTGCTTCGTGCCGATGTAGGTGCGGCGCAGGAAGTGCTCGAGGCCCTCGACGCGAAGGAGCCGCACGAGCTCGCGGCGGCGCTCCTCGGGCGTTCCCTCCAGCCAGAAGGCGCGGGTCTCGATCGCCTCGCGCAGCCAGACGCGTTCGCGATGCGAGCGCAGGTGCTCGATCTCGTAGGCGATCGGGCCGCAGTAGATCGCCTGCATCTGCGCGATCACGTCGCCGAGGGTCGCACCCGGCACGTACGTGCGCAGCGGGACGGCCGGCACCGCGTCGAGTGCGCGCTGGTCGAGGCCGAGGAAGGCCGGGTCGAGCGCGGGGTCGCCCGGCGGCTCGGAGCCGAGCGGGTCGACACGCGCGGCGAGGTGCCCGTGCGTGCGGTACGCCTTCACGGTCGACATCCCGGCGCTCATGTAGGTCAGGAGCTCCTCGGCGGTGACGTCGCTCGGCAGGGGCCCGATCTGGTCGGGGCTGTCGATGCGCGGGCGCCACGTGCCCGTCGTGTCGGCCGCGAGGGGGCCGTCGTCCGTCGTCTTATCGGAGGCTGCCGACATGGTCCTGACACCGCTTCCCCACGGGGTTTTCCCGTGTCCCGAGGCCTCAACGCAGGGTAGCGCGGATCCTCCCCTTCGCGCGGTGTCATTCGGGTGGGCCGGTCCGGGACCGTGCTAGGGTCCGCCGCGCCGATGGGCAAGCGACTGATCATCACGGAGAAGGCGAGCGTCCAGCGCGACGTCGTCGGCGCGCTCCCCGGCACGTTCGCGAAGAAGGGCGACCTCTACGAGAGCGACGACTACGTCGTCGGCGCGGCCTCCGGCCACCTCGTCGAGCAGCTCGAGCCCGACGAGTACGATGCGCGCTACAAGCGCTGGAAGTTCGAGGACCTGCCGATCATCCCGGCGGAGACGCGCTACGAGGCGCGCGGCGAGCGCGCCGTCAAGCAGCTCGCCGTGCTGCACCGGGCGATGAAGCGCAAGGACGTCGACGTCATCGTCAACGCCTGCGACGCCGGCCGCGAGGGCGAGCTGATCTTCAAGCTGATCTACCAGACGAGCGGCGTCGACAAGCCGATCGAGCGGGCCTGGTTCTCGTCGATGACGAAGGGCGCGATCCGCGACGCGTTCGAGCACCTGCGCGACGACGCGCAGATGAAGCCGCTCGAGGCCGCCGCCCGCGCCCGCGAGACGGCGGACTGGCTGGTCGGCTACAACGCGACGCGCGCCGCCACGGTCAAGGTCGGCTCGCCGCGCAACCCGATCCCCCTCGGGCGGGTGAAGACGCCGACCCTGGCCCTGATCGCGCGCCGCGACGAGGAGATCGCGGCGTTCGTGCCGGTGCCGTACTGGGAGGTCCACGCGGGTTTCACGAGCCAGGCCGGGCAGCCGTACCCGGGCCGCTGGTTCCGCGGCACGGAGCGGAGCGTGGCGAGCGCGGAGGAGGCGGAGCGGATCGCCGCGGCGGCCCGTGCGGCCGGTGACGCCCGCGTGGTGCGGGTCGAGAAGAAGCCGCGGGTCGAGCAGCCGAAGCTCCTGTTCGACCTGACGCAGCTGCAGCGCGAGGCGAACTCGCGCTTCGGGTTCACGGCGAAGCGCACGCTGGCCGCCGCGCAGGCCCTGTACGACACGCACAAGCTGCTGACGTACCCGCGCACGAACTCGAAGTACCTGACCACCGACATGATCCCGACCCTGCAGGGCATCGCGGCCGAGGTCGGGCGCGCCGACGCGGCGTACCGCGCCGGCGGCGAGTACGTGGCGGGGCTCGCCGAGCTGCCCCTCGGTCGCGTCGTCGCGGACGACAAGGTCGGCGACCATCACGCGATCATCCCGACGGAGGGCGAGCAGGACCTGTCCGCGCTCGGCCCCGACGAGCGCAAGGTGTACGACCTCGTGGCGCGCCGCTTCCTCGCCGCCTTCCACCCGCCGGCGCGCAAGGAGGTCACCTCCGTCGACACCGAGGCGGGCGGCGAGCTGTTCCGCTCGTCCGGCACCGTGATCGTCGAGCCGGGCTTCCTCGCCGTCTACCAGGACGCGCCGGCCGAGCCGCCCGCGCCGGGCGAGGAGCCCGACGAGGAGGAGACGGAGGAGCAGGCCTCGGAGCGCACGCTCCTGCCCGTGCTGGCCGAGGGCGAGACGAGCGCGATCCGCGACGTCGAGGTGCTCGCGAAGGAGACGACCCCGCCGCGGCACTTCTCCGAGAACTCGCTCCTGCAGGCGATGGAGACGGCGGGCAAGCTCGTCGACGAGGAGGAGCTGGCCGAGGCGATGCGCGACTCGGGGCTCGGGACGCCCGCGACGCGCGCGCAGACGATCGAGGACCTGATCGCGAACCGCTACGTCGAGCGCGTCGGTCGCCAGCTGCACGCGACCCCGAAGGGCCTCGCCGTCATCCGGATGCTCGGCGACCACGACCTCACGAGCCCGGCCCTGACCGGCGAGTGGGAGCACCGCCTGCAGCGCATCCAGGAGGGCGCCGAGTCGAGCGACGCCTTCATGGATGACATCCGCCGCTACACGACGAAGGTCGTCGAGTGGTTCGCCGACAAGGACCGCGACGCGATGCGGATCGAGCGGCGCGTGATCGGGCCCTGCCCGTGGTGCGACGGCGAGATCGTGGAGATGCCCGTCTCGTACTCGTGCACCTCGTACCGCTCGAAGAAGGAGCCGGGCTGCGGCTACACGCTCTGGCGCCAGCAGGGCACCAAGGAGATCACGCCCGAGGAGGCCGAGGAGCTCGTCGCCCAGAAGATCGATCCGGCCACCCTCGCCGCGGCCGGCGTGCGCGAGCTCGGCCCGCACCCCGAGACCGGGCTCGCCGTCACCGCGCGGATCGGCCGCTACGGGCCGTACGTCACCGAGGCCCTGCCCGAGGATGCCCCCGCGAAGGCCAAGGGTCGCACCGCCTCGCTGCTGAAGGGCATGGACTTCGAGCAGGTCACGCTCGAGGACGCCGTGCGCCTCCTGACCCTGCCGCGCACGCTCACGGCCGCGGACGGCGAGGAGATCATCGTCGCCAACGGCCGCTACGGGCCGTACATCAA
>JAURLF010000143.1 GCA_030831375.1 Gaiellales bacterium
CTCGCCGATCTCGGCGCCGTGCGAGTAGCCGATCTGCGTCGTGAACAGCCCGGAGACGCCGTCGAGCAGCCGGTTGCCGTCCTTGTCGATGGCGTACGGGCCCTCGCCCGAGACGATGACGGGCGGCGACTGGTTCTCGAAGTCGGCCATCTTCGACCAGTTCAGCCATTCGCCCTTGTGGGCATCGGCGGGGAGCTGCTCGAGCGCGGTGATCGGGTTCACGGACGTTCCTCCTCGTACGTGCGTGTGTGCAGTATGGCGCAGATCGCCCGCCGCCGATAGCCTGCGTGGCGATGCCCGAAGGCGACACCCTCGACGGCGTCGCGCGCCGGCTCCAGCCGCTCGTCGGCCGCGTCCCCCGGATCGCGGCGCCGCAGCCGCGCCATGCGCCGCTGCGGATCCCCGAGCGGCTCGCGGAGCGCGCGGTGGAGGCGGTCGAGGCGCGCGGCAAGCACCTGCTGATCCGCTTCGAGGGCGGCCTCGTCCTGCACAGCCACCTGCGCATGTCGGGACGCTGGGAGGTCGGCCCGCCCGGCCGGCCGACGCGCCGGCCCCGCGACCGGGCGTGGCTGGTCCTCGCCACCGACGACCTCGAGGCGCTGCTCTTCAACGGCCCCGTCCTCGAGCTCCTGACCCCGGCCGAGGCGCGCCTGCATCCCGCGCTCGGCCGGCTCGGCCCGGACGCCCTCGACGACGGATTCGATGTCGCCGCGGCCGTGGCCCGTGCGCGCCGCGGGCCGGCCGAGCGGACGGCCGCCGACGTCTTGCTCGACCAGCGCGTCCTCGCCGGGATCGGCAACGTCTGGAAGTCGGAGGCCCTGTTCGACCGCCGCCTCGACCCGTGGGTGCGGGTCGGCGACCTCGACGACGCCGCGCTCGCCGACCTGCTCGGCCGCGCCGCCGCGATGATGCGCGCGCACGTCGCGAGCGGGGCGGCGCGCCGGCCCGTCAGGGTCTACGGGCGCGCGCGGCGGCCGTGCCCCGCCTGCGGCACCGCGATCCGCGCGCGCGCGCAGGGCGACGAGGGCCGGCGCACCTTCTGGTGCCCGGCCTGCCAGGCGCCCGCTACGCCCGCTGCGGGATCGCGCCGGTCCGGCTGAGCACCTGCTCGACCCGGTCGGCGGCATCGACCGCGGTGAGGGCGGCGGTCTCCATCGAGACGAAGTCGCTGACCCAGTCGCCCGCGAGGAAGATGCGGCCGCCGAGGCCCCGCTCGAGCGCCTCCTGGGCGCGCCAGCGGCCCGGCGCGGCGAACGCGCCGGCGTGCGCCCACGGCAGCACCCACGTCTCGACGACGTGCCCGCGGATCTCCGGGTAGAGGCGCTCGAGGTCGGCGAGGAACAGCGCCTCGATCTCGGCGTGGCTCTTCGCGAGCAGCGGCGTGCCGCGCGACGCGCCGCCGTAGACCATCAGCACGCTGCCCTCCTTCGGCGCGCCGCCCGCGTAGAGGGAGTTCGTGTGGTTGAAGAGCATGTTGAACGCGTAGTCCGGCGTCAGCACGGAGTAGATGTCGTCCCACGGCATCGGGCCCGTCTCGTCGGTGCGCACGCTCAGCACCACGTGCGGGCCGAACGTGACACGGTCGAGCGCGGCCATCAGGCCCGGCGTCGCCGCGCCGGCGATGAACGGCACGAGGTCGGGGGCGGGCACGGCGCAGATGGCGGTGCGGGCGCGCACCGTCAGGCTCCCGTCGGGCCCCTCGGCCTCGACGGTCACGCCCGCCCCGTCGAAGGCGATGCGGGTCGCACGGGTGCGCAGGCGGATGTGGGCGGCGAGGTCGTCGCCCATCGCCTCCGGCAGGAGCCCCGCGCCGCCGCGCATGTTGCGGCCGAGGTCGCCGGCGTCCCAGACGTGGCCGAACAGCGCCGCCATCGCCGAGACGGAGATCTCATGCGGATCGGCGATCGTGCGGTTGCAGAGCGCCCGGAAGATCCGCTCGGTCTCGGGGTGGAGCGGCCCGAGGAAGTCCGCGAACGACTCGTCGCCGCCGTACTGCAGGAGGCGCAGGCGCACGTCGGCGGCGCTCTCGCCCGGCTGCTGCACGGCGAGGCGCATGTACTCGTCGCCGATCCGCTTGACCTTCAGCCCGGCGCGGGCGAACGAGACGCGGGCGCGCGGCGCGAGCGGCAGCCGGAGGGGCAGCGCCTCGGGCCGCATGTCGCGGTAGACGCGGTCGCCGAGCGCGATGTTCAGCATCGAGCCCGTGATCGGCAGCACCTCGAGCCCGTACGCGGACACCATCCCGCCGACGGTGGACTCGGGCGGCGGGAACATGTGCGCGCCGACCGACATCGCGAGGTTCCCGCGCTGGCGCGACCAGATCCGGCCGCCGACGCGGTCGGAGGCCTCGAGCACGAGCGGGTCGTGGCGGCGCAGCCGCCGCGCGGCGGTCATGCCGGCGATCCCGGCCCCGATGATGACGACGTCGCGCTCCTCGACCATGCGGCTCCCTCCGCGCGCAGAATACGCCGTCGCGGGCGGCCGCGCCGGTACGGTGCCCGCATGAGCGCCGCCGCGGCCGAACGCCGCATCCTGCTCGCCACGCTGCTGGCCACCGGGTCGATCTTCATCGACATCTCGGTGGTCAACGTCGTGCTGCCCGACCTGCGCTCCGACCTCGGCACGACGCTGGCCGAGGAGCAGTGGATCGTGAACGCCTACCTGGTCACCATGACCGCCTTCGTGCTGCCGAGCGGCGTCCTCGGCGACGTGCACGGGCACCGGCGCCTGTTGCGCGCCGGCCTCGCGCTGTTCGCCATCGCCACCCTGCTCGTCGGGCTCGCCCCCACGCCGCTGCTCGAGATCGCGGCGCGCGCCCTACAGGGCGTCGCCGCCGCCCTGATGACGCCCGCGTCGGTGGCGATCCTGCGCACCGCGATCGCGCCGGAGCGGCAGGCCCGCGCGGTCGGCGTGTGGGCGACGGGCACCAGCATCTCCGCGGCGCTCGGCCCCGTCGTCGGCGGCGTCGTCGGCGGCGCGCTCGGCTGGCGCTGGGCCTTCCTGGTGGTGCTGCCGGCGGTCGTGGCGGCATTCTGGTTCGCGCGCGCCGTCCCCGACAACGAGCCGCTCGAGCGGCGCACCGATCTCGTCGGCGGCGCCCTCGCCGCGCTCGCGATCGCCGGCGTCGTCGCGGGGCTGATCGAGTGGCCGGTGCGCGGCATCGCCGATCCGCTGGTGCTCGCGCTGCTCGCCGTCGGCGCCGCCCTCGGCGCGGCGTTCGCCTGGCACGAGCGGCGCTTCCCCGACCCGATGCTGCCCGTGCGCGCCATCCGCGATCGGGCCCTGAACCGCGTCCACGTGTTCACGATCCTGGCCTGGTCGACGCCGATCACGGCGATGCTCCTGATCTCGATCCGCCTGCAGACCGCGGGCGGGCTCGGCCCGACCGCCACCGGCTTCGCGCTGCTGCCGATGAGCCTCGTGATCGCCCTGCTCTCGAAGCGACTGACCGAGCGCGCCGCGCAGGGCCGGATGCTGCTCTACCTGCGAGCCGGCCCGCTGGTAACGGCCGGCGGCACCCTCGTCGCCCTCGCGATCGCGCCGGGACGGCTCTGGGTCGCCGTCATCGCGACGCTCCTGATGGGCCTCGGCATGGCACTGTTGGCCGGGCCCGTCACGCACGCCGTGCTGCAGCTGTCACCGCGCGGCGACGAGGGCATGCAGTCGGCGATCAACCTCGCCGCGGCCCGCTTCGGCACGCTCCTCGCCGTCGCCCTGATCGGCATCGCCGCCGCAGTCGGCTGGGGGCTCGCCGGCGGCGGCGCGGCGCCCGCGAACCCGCTCGAGGCGCTCGGCGCGCCCGCCGACGGCGCCTACCGTGCGGCGCTCGCGATGACGGCGCTGTTCGCGCTCGCCGCGGTGCCGTTCGCGACGGCGGCTACGCGGCGCGCCGCAGCCGCACGAGCGACTGGATGAGGTAGGCCGTCGCGAGGACGAGCACGACCGCGAACAGCCACGTGTTGACGCGCTCGCCCGCGATGATCGTCGCCGGGTCGGTCCGCATCGACTCCCACCACAGCCGCCCGACGCTGTAGAGCGCGAGGTACGCGGCGAAGATCGTGCCGGCCCGCGCCCGGTCCCACAGGCGCGGGATCACGACCAGCATCAGGAGCGCGAAGACGCCGAGGTTCCAGAGCGACTCGTAGAGGAAGGTCGGCGCGAACGTGGCCACGTCGGCGTAGCGCTCGGGGCGGTAGCGCGGGTCGACCTCGAGCGCCCACGGCAGCGTGCTGGGCCCGCCGAACAGCTCCTGGTTGAAGTAGTTGCCCCAGCGGCCCAGGGCCTGGGCGAGGATCAGGCCGGGCGCGACGCAGTCGAACACGCCGAGCGCCGGGTGGCCGGCGCGACGCGCGCCGATCCACGCGCCGATCGCGCCGCCGATGATCACGCCGGGCAGGCCGAGGCCGCCCTCCTGGATCATCGGGATCCGGCCGAGGTCGTCCTCGAAGCGGTGCCAGTCGGTGATGACGTGGTAGAGGCGCGCGCCGATGATCCCGGCGGGCACGCACCAGATCGCGATCGTGTAGACGCCCTCGGGGTCCCAGCCGCGGCGGCGGAACTCGCGCCGCCCGATCCAGATCGCGAGGCCGATCCCGATCGCGATCAGAAGGCCGTACCAGCGCAGCGCGAACGGGCCGGCCTCGAACACGATCGGGCCGGGCGAGGCGGGGAGGAAGGCGAGCGGCACGGCCGCAGGGTAGCCGCGCCGGGGCCGCCACGGGGCCCGGAACCCCGTCGCCTAGGCTGCGGCGCATGGCCGAGAAGCGCTACAGCGCCGCCGACATCCGGGTCCTCGAGGGGCTCGAGCCGGTCCGCGTCAGGCCCGGCATGTACGTCGGCGGGACGAACACGCGCGCGCTGCACCACCTGCTCTGGGAGGTCGTCGACAACGCCGTGGACGAGGCGCTCGCGGGCCGCTGCTCGACGATCCGCGTCGAGCTGACGGACGACGAGGTCGTGACCGTGACGGACGACGGGCGCGGGATCCCGGTCGACGTCCACCCCGAGCAGAAGGTGTCCGCGCTCGAGCTCGTCTTCACGAAGCTGCACGCCGGCGGCAAGTTCGGCGACGGCGGCTACAAGGTCTCCGGCGGTCTGCACGGCGTCGGCGCGTCGGTCACGAACGCGCTGTCCGACTGGCTCGAGGTCGAGGTCCGCCGCGACAAGCGCCTGTGGACGCAGCGCTACCGCCGCGGCGTGCCCGACGGCCCGGTCGAGGACGTGCGCGCGCTCGAGAAGGGCGAGGGCACCGGCACGCGCGTGCGCTTCACGCCGGACCGCACGATCTTCGACAAGAACGCGCACTTCTCGGCGACCACGGTGCAGCAGCGCCTGCGCGAGAAGTCGTTCCTCGTCCGCGGCCTCACCTTCGAGCTCGTCGGCCCGGACGGCGCGGAGCACGTCTACCGCTCCGAAGAGGGCCTCGCCGACTACGTGCGCGAGCTCAACGAGAGCCGCGAGCCCGCGCACCCCGGCGTCGTCTCCCTGACGGGCGAGGCGGCCGGCATCCCGATCGAGATCGCGCTGCAGTGGACGAACGCCGCCGAGGACCGCCTGTACGGCTTCTGCAACGTCGTCAACACCGTCGACGGCGGCACGCACGTGTCGGGGCTCCGCCGCGCACTGACGCGCGTGCTCAACCAAGCCGCCTACGACGCGGGCCGGCTGAAGAAGGACAAGGGCGAGTCGCTCGACGCCAAGGACGTCGCGGACGGCCTCACCGGCGCCGTCTCCGTGATGCTCGAGGACCCCCAGTTCGAGGGCCAGACGAAGGGGCGCCTGAACAACCAGGAGGCGCAGGCCGCCGTCGCCGCCTTCGCGGCCCAGGCGCTCGGCGACTGGCTCGCCGACAAGCGCCACGCGGACGACGCCAAGCGCATCCTCGACCGCGTGCTGCTGGCCCGCGACGTGCGCCTCGCGAAGGCGAAGATCTCGAAGAAGCTGCGCAACGCGGCGACGTCGATCATGAGCGACTCGAACCTGCCGGGGAAGCTCGCCGACACCATCGACAACCCCGCGATCCCGCCGTCCGAGCGCGAGATCTTCATCGTCGAGGGCGACTCCGCCGGCGGCAGCGCCAAGCAGGCGCGCGACAACGCGACGCAGGCGATCCTGCCGATCCGCGGGAAGATCCTCAACGTCCTCGGCGCCAAGAACGGCAAGGCGTTCGACAACACCGAGGTCGACTCGATCCTCGTCGCGCTCGGCGGCCGCAAGGACGTGATCGGCTCCGCGCTGGTGGCCACCCTCGACGAGGCCCAGCTGCGCTACGGGAAGGTCGTGATCACGGCCGATGCGGACGCCGACGGCGCGCACATCGCGAACCTGCTCCTGACCCTCTTCCACGAGCTCTTCCCCGCGCTCCTCAAGGGCGGGCGCGTGTTCCTCGCCCGGCCGCCGCTCTTCCGCGTCGCGCTGAAGGACGGCAGCGCCGTCTACGTGCACGACGATGCCGAGCTGAAGGCGGCGCTCAAGCAGCACAAGCGCACGGGCGAGCACGTGACGCGCTTCAAGGGCCTCGGCGAGATGAACCCCGAGCAGCTGCGCGAGACGGTCTTCGACCCGGCCACGCGGCGGCTCCTGCAGGTCTCGATGGAGGACGCGACGGAGGCGGCGAAGACGATCGAGCTGGTGATGGGCTCGAACCCGGCCCCGCGCCGCGCCTGGCTCGAGGAGTCGGCGGGCGACGCCGAGGTGCTCGTGTGAGCGGCCGCCGGCGCGCCAAGGCCGACGAGGCGCAGCTCGACCTCGTCGTCGGCGAGGACGGCGACGAGACGGCCGAGCACGACGCGCCCACGGGCGACCCGCCGGCATCGGACGCGCCCGCCGCGGCCGTGGCCGACGCAGGCGACGCGGACGCATCCGACGACGCCGCGGATGACGCCCCCGACGACGAGGCGGGTGCGTCGGCGGGCGACGGCGGCGACGAGGACGGCGGCGGCATCGGCCGGCTCGACTGGGACGGCGACGCCGTCGACGCCTCCGACGCGCTGCTCGAGCGCGCGCTCTCCTACGGGATGTACGTCAACCTCGGGCGCGCCCTGCCGGACGTGCGCGACGGCCTCAAGCCGGTGCAGCCGCGGATCGTGCACGCGATGGACGAGCTCGGCGGCCGGGCCGGGCGCCCGTACCAGAAGTCGGCGCTGACGGTCGGCCACGTGATCGGCAACTACCACCCGCACGGCGACTCCGCGGTCTACGACGCGATGGTGCGGATGGCGCAGGACTTCGTGCTCAACGTGCCGCTCGTCGACGGGCAGGGCAACTGGGGCAGCGTCGGCCCGAAGGAGTACTCCGACCCGCCGGCCGCGTACCGCTACACGGAGGCGCGGCTCTCCCCCGCCGCCACGCAGTGGCTCGCGGACCTGCGGCCCGAGATCGTGCGCGAGTACCGCCCGAACTTCACGGAGAAGAAGGAGGAGCCCTGGGTCCTCCCCGTCACCTTCCCGAACCTGCTCGTCAACGGCTCGCGTGGCATCGGCTGGTCGATGGCCTGCGAGATCCCGCCGCACAACCTCGCGGAGACGTGCGCCGCGGCGATCATGCTCGCCGAGAACCCCGACGCCCCGCTCGCGAAGCTGATGGGGGCGCTGCCCGGCCCGGACTTCCCGACGGGCGGGATCGTCGTCGACCCGGAGGCGCTGCCCGAGGCCTACGAGCGGGGCCAGGGCACGGTGCGGCTGCAGGCGCGCTTCCACACGGAGCAGCTGGCGGGCGGCGTGCAGGCGATCGTGGTGACGGAGCTGCCGTACGGCGTCTCCCCCGACCAGATCGTGGCCGAGGTCGTCAAGGCCGCCCGCGCCGACAAGATCCGCGACGTCACCGAGATGCCGCGCAACCTGACGGACCGCTCCGGCATCCGCGTGCAGATCCGCTGCAAGCGCGGCGGCTCGATCGACCGCCTGATCTCCGACCTCTTCCGCACCACATCGCTGCGCATCACCGTCGGTATCAACATGACCGTGCTCGTCGACGGCTCGCCGCGCCAGATCGGCCTGCGCGAGGCGCTCGACCGCTTCGTCGATTTCCGCTTCCAGATCGTCGTCGCCCGGCTCGAGTTCGAGCGCGACGAGCTCCTGCGCGAGCTGCACCGGCTGATCGCGCTGCTCGCCGCGCTCGATGCGATCGACGCGGTGATCAAGATCGTGCGCGGCTCCGAGGACGACGACGACGCCAAGCGCCAGCTGATCGCCAAGCTCAAGGTCGTCCCGCACGGGCAGTCGAAGGCCGTCCCGATCGACGACGAGCAGGCGCAGTGGATCATCGACATGCCGATCAAGCGCCTCGCGCGCCTGAACCGCCTCAAGCTCGAGGAGGAGCGGCAGGCCAAGGGCGACCGCGTCGACGAGATCGGGCGCATCCTCGAGTCGCACGACGAGCTCAAGCGCATCGTGGTCGGCGAGCTCAGGGAGGCGGCGAAGCTGTCGGGCCCGCGACGCACCGCGCTCGGCGGCGATGGCCCGGTGGTGGCCGCGGCCGCGACGGCGGCCGCCCGCGGCGCCAAGGGCGGCGGGCGCCAGGTCGACGTCGTCCAGGGCCCCGCCACCGAGGTCTGGGTCGGGGCCACCAAGGGCGGCCTCCTGGTGGCCCAGTCCCGCGCCTCCGCGCCGACCGCCTACCCCGTCGACGTGCAGCCGGGCGACCGGCCGCTCGGGCTGATCCACTCCTCCACCGACCGCGAGCTCCTCTGCTTCACGGCCGACGCCGAGGTCGCCCGCGTGCGGCTCGCCGAGCTGCCGCTCTCGTCGCGCGCCGTCCGCGGCCACAAGCCGATCCAGATGTCGCGCGGCCAGGAGCTCGTCGCGCTCGTCACCGACGACGCGCCCTTCCTCCTCCTCGTCACGGAGCAGGGCGAGGTCAAGCGCTGCCAGCCCGACGTCCTGCCCGGCGCGCACGCCACCCTCGCCGGCGCGATGGCGCTGCCCGACGGCGACCGCCTGATCGCCGTCGTCCCGCACGACGCGGGCGACGACCTCCTGCTCGCCACCGCCTCCGGCAAGGTGCTGCGGACCGCGGCCAAGCCGATCCGCCCCGTCAAGGGCGCCGCGGCCGGCGGCGTCGCCGGCATGCGGCTGGGCCCCGGCGACCGCATCGTCTCGGCCTGCGCCGTGGGCCCCGGGGACCTCGTCGTCCTGCACGAGTCGGGCCACGGCAAGCGCGTCGACCTCGCCGACGTGCCCGCCAAGGGCCGCGGCACGGGCGGCGTGCAGCTCGCGAGCCCCGACAAGCCGAGCAAGGACCCGGCCGGCCCCCTCGCGGCGATCCGCTGCGTCGACGGCCCCGCCCAGGCGGTCCTCCTGTCGGGGCAGATCGCCAAGGTGCCGGCCGAGGCGGCCGTCAACCGCGCCGCCGTCTCGCGCCCCCTCGTCGACGTGGTCGTCGGCGACGAGGCCGTCGGGCTGGCGTAGCCCCTAGACCGGCAGCCAGAGCGCGTCGTGGCCCACCGCCACGCGCCGCGCCCTGCCGCTCGCGGCCAGCGCGATCAGGTCCCACTCCGTCGCGGCGAGATCGGGATCGTCGTTGCGCTCGCACCTCAGCAGCGCCACCTCGTAGGTGGTGAGCCCCCGCGGGAACGCCGGCAGGGTCTCCTCCGGGCCGGCCGGGCCGCGCTGCGGCAGCGCCGGGTCGAGGTTCGCGATGCAGACGTCGTAGGCGGCGAGCGGCTGCCAGCCGGCGGCCACCAGCATCACCCCGTCACGCGCAAAGGTCAGGCTCGGCGCGGTGTACCGCTCCTCGCCGTCCGTGTCCGCCGTCTTGCCCTGCGCCGTGGCGGGCGGCAGGATCGTGCGCGACTCGCGCTTGTCGGCGAGATAGGCCGCCTCGACGGCGGGGTCGTCGAGGCCCGCCAGCACGGCGTCGGCGTCGACGCCGGGCACGCTCCGCACGATCGGCTCGAGCACCTCGAGCGAGTCGTGCGGGCGCGGATCGGTGAACCACGAGAAGCGCATCGCGCGCATCACCGCGTCGGCGGCCTCGTGCCCCTCGCGCCGGGCGCTGACGACCAGCCGGCAGGCGAGACCGGTCGCCGCGGGCCGCTCACGCGGTGCGGTCCCGAACGGCATGCCGAAGCGGTCGCGGAACTCGATGTGCCACTGCGTCATCTTCTCGCCCGTGTACCCGGCGTCGATGTAGCGCTGCGGATCCTCGGCGAGGCCGATCAGGCAGGTGCGCCAGTTCAGCCCGTCGCCGTAGCGCCACTCGAGCGCGCGGACGAACGGCTCCGCGGAGTACGCCCAGGGGCAGCCCGGGTCCGTGTAGTGGACGACGTCGACCGGCATGGCGGCAGCCTACCGGCCCCTACCCTTGCGCCGTGGCGGACCGCCCCTCCGACCGGCGCATCTTCGCGCTCGCGCTGCCCGCCCTCGGCGCGCTCGCCGCGGAGCCCCTGTACCTGCTCGTCGACACGGCGGTCGTCGGCCACCTCGGCAAGGAGGCGCTGGCCGGGCTCGCCGTCGGCGGCGGCCTGTTCGGCAACGCCGTCTGGCTGATGAGCTTCCTCGCCTACGGCACGACGGGCCGCACGGCGCGGCTGTTCGGAGCGGGCCGCCGCCCGGACGCCGTCCGCGAGGGCGTCCAGGCGACCTGGCTCGGGACCGCGCTGGGGCTCCTGCTGCTCGTCCTCGTGCAGCTGTTCGCGGAGCCGGCCGCGACCCTGATCGCCGGCGCCGACCACCCGGAGACGGTCGCGGCGGCCGTCTCGTGGCTCAGGATCGCCTCGTTCGGCGCACCCTTCATCGCCATCACCCTCGCCGGCCAGGGCTGGCTGCGCGGCGTGCAGGAGCTGCGCCGCCCGCTCATCTACCTGCTCGTCGCCAACGCCGTCAGCGCGGCCTTGGCCCCGTTCTTCGTGTACGGCCTCGACCTCGGCCTCGACGGCTCGGCGGTGGCGAACGTCTGCGGCCAGGTCCTCGCCGCCGCGCTGTTCCTGCAGGCGCTTCTGCGCGAGCGCGCCGCGCTCGCCCCGCGCTGGTCGCAGATCACGGCGCAGCTCTCCACCGCCCGCGACCTCGGCCTGCGCACGGTCGCGATGGAGTTCACGTTCATCAGCGCGACCGCCGCCGCCTCGCGGCTCGGGCCCGAGCAGGTCGCGGCGCACCTGATCGCGATCCAGCTGTGGTTCTTCCTCGCGCTCACCCTCGACGCGTTCGCGATCGCCGCGCAGGCCCTGATCGGCGAGCTGCTCGGCGCCGACGAGGTCGAGCAGGCGCGTGCGCTCGCGCGCCGGCTGTGCGAGCTCGGCGCGATCGTCGGCGCCGTCTTCGGCGCGGTGATCCTGGCCGGCTGGAGCCTGATCCCCCGCATCTTCACCTCGGACCAGGAGGTGATCCAGGCGATCGGCGCGGCCTGGGTCTGGTTCGCGGCGATGCAGCCGTTCGGCGGCGTCGTGTTCGCGATCGACGGCATCCTGATCGGCGCGGGCGACAACGCCGCTATCCGGAACCGAACCCTCGCGGCGATCGCGTTCGGGTACCTTCCGTGCCTGGTGGGCACGCTGCGCTTCGGCTGGGGGCTGACGGGCATCTGGGTCGGGCTGACCCTGTTCATCCTCGTCCGCTTCGTCCTGCTCGGGGCGCGCACCGCCCGGGGCGGCTGGGCGGTCGGCGGGGCGCGGCTCGCGTGAGCCGGCCGACGCAGCGCGCCGCGCTCGGCCTGTGGCTGCGGATCGGCTGCACCTCGTTCGGCGGCCCGCTCGCCCAGATCGACCAGATGCACCGCGAGGTCGTCGAGCGCCGCGGCTGGGTCGACGAGCGCTCCTTCCTGCATGCGCTGCGGCTCTGCAACGCGCTGCCCGGCCCCGAGGCGCAGCAGCTCGCCTGCTGGCTCGGCTGGCGCACGGGCGGCGTGCGCGGTGCGCTCACGGCGGGCGGCCTGTTCATCCTGCCGGGCCTCGTGGTGATCCTGCTGCTCGCATGGGCGTACGCGACCTGGGGCGCGACCGACGTGATGACCGGGGCGGTGCGCGCGCTCGGCGGCGCCGTGATCGCGCTCGTCCTCGCCGCGGGCCTGCGCATGGGCGGCCGCGTCGTGCGCACCCGCTGGGTCCTGCTGCTCGGCGTCGCGACGGCCGCGGCGATGCTGGCCGGCCTCCCCTTCCCCGTCGTGGTGGTCGCGGGCATCGCGCTCGGCGTGCTGCTCGGCCGGCTGCGGCCGGCCGCGCTCGTGCCGCTCGAGGACCAGGACGACCCCGGCGCCCCGTCGGACCCGTCCGAACGGGCCCGGGTCGTGCGCCGCGCGCTCATCGGCGGCGCGCTCTGGATCGGGACGATCGCGGCGCTGATCGCCGTCGGCGGCGTGATCGCCGAGCTCGCGGGGTTCTTCACGGTGACGGCGCTCGTCACCTTCGGCGGGGCCTACGCGGTGCTGCCGTTCGTGGCCTCCGCGGCCGTGTCGCGCTTCGGCTGGCTGACGCCGGAGGAGATGGTGGCGGGCCTCGCCCTCGGCGAGACCACGCCCGGCCCGCTGATCATCGTCAACGCCTTCGTCGGGTTCATGGCCGGCTGGGCGGCCCTCGGCGGCGCGGCGGGCGGGCTCGCCGGCGGGCTCGTGGCGACCTTCGCGACGTTCGCCCCGTCGTTCCTGCTGATCGCCGTCGGCGCGCCGCTCGTCGAGCGCGTGCCGCGGCGCGGCCCCGTGGCCGATGCGCTGGCCGCCCTGCAGGGCGTCGTGGCGGGCGCGATCGCGGTGCTCGCCGTCTACCTCGTCTCGGCCGCCGTCCTGCCGGAGGGCGCGATCGACCTGCTCGCCGTCGCCGTCGCGGTCGCCGTCTTCGCGCTGCGCCGGCTCGGCCTGCCCGTGCCCGCGCTGGTCGCCGCCGCGGCCCTGCTCGGGGCCGTCGTCGGCGTCGCCGACCCGGGGCTCCTGCTCGTCTCCCGCTGAGCGAGGCGTGGCATGATGCCGCGCATGACGCGCACTCCCGATCCCCTGTCCGCGCGCCGCCCGCTGCCGGGCGCCGACGGCGTCGACTACTACGCGATCGCGGCCCTCGACGAGGCCGGCATCGACACGAGCCGCCTGCCCTACACGGTGCGGGTGCTGCTCGAGATGCTGCTGCGCCACTCGGAGGGGCCGCACGTCTCCGAGGCGGACATCCGCGCCCTCGGCGCGTGGCCCGCGCCCGCGCCGGCCGGCACGACGGTGCCGTTCATCCCGGCCCGCGTGATCCTGCAGGACTTCACCGGCGTGCCGACGATCGCCGACATGGCGGCGATGCGCGACCAGTACGCGCGCATGGGCGGCGACGCGGGCGCGATCGACCCGCACGTCCCCGTCGACCTCGTGATCGACCACTCGGTCCAGGTCGACGCGTTCGGCACGCGCTTCGCCTACGAGCGCAACATGGAGCGCGAATACGAGCGCAACGGCGAGCGCTACCGCTTCTTCCGCTGGGCGCAGGGCGCCTTCGGCACGCTGCGCGTCGTCCCGCCCGGGATGGGCATCGTGCACCAGGTCAACCTCGAGCACCTCGCGCACGTCGTCGACGTGCGCGAGCACGCCGGCGGCCCCGTGGCCCTGCCCGACACGCTCGTCGGCACGGACTCGCACACGACGATGATCAACGCCCTCGGCGTGCTCGGCTGGGGCGTCGGCGGCATCGAGGCGGAGGCCGCGATGCTCGGCCAGCCCCTGCCGATGCCGGAGCCGACCGTGATCGGCTTCGAGTTCAGCGGGGCGCTCCAGCCCGGCGTGACCGCGACGGACCTCGTCCTCACCGTCACGGAGCGCCTGCGCGCGTACGGCGTGGTCGGGCGCTTCGTCGAGTTCACCGGCGATGGCCTCAGCGCGCTGTCGATCCCCGACCGCGCCACCCTCTCGAACATGGCGCCCGAGTTCGGGGCGACGGCGGCCACGTTCCCCGTCGACCGCGAGACGGTGCGCTACCTGGAGGCCACGGGCCGCGAGGAGCACGCGCCCCTCGTTGAGGCCTACTGCCGCGCGCAGGGCCTGTTTCGCGAGGACGGCCAGCCGATCGCCGACTACTCGGACGTCCTCGCCCTCGACCTCGCAGAGGTCGAGCCGAGCCTGGCCGGTCCGAGCCGCCCGCAGGACCGCGTCGCGCTCGGCGGCGTGCGGGACAGCTTCCGGGGCGCCTTCCCGCGCGACCCCTCCCCCGTCTCGCTGCCGGTCGACGCGCTCGTGCCGGAGGGCGCCGCGGGCCGCACGGCGACGGCCGCAGACTGCACGGTCGACCACGGCAGCGTCGTGATCGCCGCGATCACGTCCTGCACGAATACCTCGAACCCGTCGGTGATGGTCGCCGCGGGCCTGGTCGCCCGCAACGCGGTCGCGCGCGGCCTCGAGACGAAGCCGTGGGTCAAGACGAGCCTCGCGCCGGGCTCGCGCGTCGTCACCGACTACCTGGAGCGCGCCGGGCTGCTGGAGCCGCTTGACCAGCTGC
>JAURLF010000144.1 GCA_030831375.1 Gaiellales bacterium
CTCCCGGGCGTGGATCCGCACGCCGGTGTCGGAGGAGGCGTGGCGGACCGCGTTGTCGGCGAGGTTGGCGACGGCGCGGGCGACGGCGGCGTCCGCGCCGAGCACCGCCGCGGCACCCGCCTCCGCCTCGACGGGGACGCCACGGCCGTCACGCAGGCGCACCGCCACGTCGTCGAGCACCTGCCCGACGGTGGCGAGGCGCTCGCCCTCGCCGACGGCGCGGCACAGGCAGAGCACGTCGTCGGCGACACGCGCGGCCCGCTCGCACTCGCGCCGCACGCGCTCGACGGCCGCCGCACGCTCCGCGCCGTCACGGGTGCTGGCGATCCGCTCGGCGGCGAGCTGGATGCCGGCCAGCGGGCTGCGCAGGTCGTGCGCGACCGCCCCGACCGCCTCGGCGTGGTCGCGGGCCTCAGCCAAGAGCCGCTCCCGCAGTGCCCGCAACTCAGGCAGGTCCGGCTCGGCCGGCCGTCGGCGCAGGTCGCCGGCGGCGACACGGGCGAGGGCGCGGCGGGCGCGGCGCAGCTCGCGCTCCCCCACCAGGCCCGCCCACAGGGCCCAGCCGGCCGTCGCCACGACTGCGCTCGCGCCGGCGAGGAGCAGGCCCCGCTCGACCGGAGCCACTGCCGTGGCGGCCGGCGCGCCCGTCGCCGCCGCGTCGCGCAGGGGGTCGACGACGAGCACGCGCACGGCCACGGCGAGGGTGGCGGCGACGGCGACCGCCCCGGCCAGCGCCCGCAGCCACGGCCGGCTCACTGGGCGACCGCCCGCAGCGAGTAGCCGACGCTCCAGTTGTTGATCACCCACGCCTCGTCGCTGACGGCGACGAGGCGCCGGCGCAGCCGCGAGGCGTGCGAGTCGAGGGTGCGCGTGCCGCGGTCCCGGTAGCCCCAGATCCGCTCCATCAGGTCCTCCTTCATGTGCACCCGGCGCGGGTCGCGGGCGAGCACGGCGAGGAGCTCGTACTCCTTGGCCGGCAGGCGCAGCACGCGGCCGTCCATCGTCGCCTGCCGCGCGGCCAGGTCGACCTCGAGCGGCCCGACCTTGAGCACACCCTGGAGCGTGCCGACGAGACGCGTGTGCAGCGCCTCGAGCCGCAGCAGGAGCTCCGGGTAGCTGAACGGCTTGACGATGTAGTCGTCAACGCCGCGCTCGAACGCGCGGATCCGGTCCTGCTCGGCGGCGCGCGCGCTCATCACGACCACGCCGATGTCGACGGGGCCGGCCTCGCCGCCGCGGATGCCGCGAACGAGGTCGAGGCCGGAGCCGTCCGGCAAGCCGATGTCGACGAGCACGATGTCGACGCGCGAGCGCCTCAGACGCGCCGCCGCCTCCCGCCGGCACGACGCGAGGGAGACCGCGTGGCCGTCCTCTCTCAGGTTCTCGGCGAGGAAGTCCGAGATGGCCTCGTCATCCTCGACCACAAGCAGGCTCGCGCCCATGTCACACGCTCCTTCCAGAGGGGATTGGCGCCGCGACGCGGGGCTGGTAGCCCCCGGGCGGCGGGGTCCGGTGCCCGGACCGCGGCGGCACGCTAGGCACGCCCGCCGGGTCCGCGCAAGGCCGATTCGCCGGCCCGTGGGCCGGCTCGCCGGATTCACGATCCGGCGGTGGTGATTCAGCGCCTCCGCGTCCCCCGGCGGGCGCGAGGGCGAGCCGGCGGCCGGCGGCGAGGCCGAGCGGGCCGGCCCGTCCGGCGGCCAGCTCGAGCTGCAGGCGGCCGCCGCGCCGACACGCGAGCCGCCAGGGCGCCAGCCGCTCGGCGACGCCGATCACGACGAGCCGACGGTCGAGAAACACGACGTCGATCGGAAAGCGCATTCCGACGGTGTGGACGCATCCGAGCGGGTCGGCGAGCAGGAGGCCCGCGTCCGGGCCGAGGCCGCGGCGGCCGAGCAGGCCGCGGGCGGCGCGCGGGCCGAGGCCGCAGGCGACCTCCACCTGCCTGACCACACAGGCTCCCGTGACGGCGTCGAGGATGCGGTGCATGGAGACACGATCGGCCCGGACGGGCCGTCCCGGGCGCGCGGCCGTGGAGCGGTTTCGCGCCGCGTGCGCGCGCACACGCACGGGCCCCGCGCGGGGCCTCGCCGGCGACCGGCGCTCCGCTACGCTCCGCATGTGATCGACGAGGACTTCCGCTCCGGCGACGACGTCGCCCTCGCGTTCCTCGGGCGCCGCTACTCCTTCAGCCGCGCCGACTTCGCCCAGCGCGTCGTGCGTGCCGCCGTCGAGCTCGGCCTCGCCCGGGCGCCGGTCGCGCGGGCAGCTCGGGCCGACCTCGTGGAGACCGCCATCGTCGGGCACCTCGACGCGCCCCGCTCGGACACGGGCGAGCGGATCGCGGAGCTCGCCCGCGCGGGTGGCGAGGACCCGGTCTACTGGCTGCGCAAGCTCGTCTTCCGGTCGGCGTGGCTCGACCACCGCATCAAGCACGGCCTCGTCGACGTCGCCTATGACGAGGCGACGGGCGCGTTCCGGCTCGAGCCGGGCCGCTACCCCCTACCGGGCGATGGGCATCCGTCGTTCGCCGCCGTGGAGGCGGGCGGGGAGGCGGCATGACCGAACACGGGCCCCCGGACGCCGCCAGCGAGATCGAGGAGGTCAAGGAGATCGCCGCGGACCTGCGCGCGATCCTCCCGACCCGGATCGAGGCGGCGGTGCAGCGCGCGCTCGAGGCGCACGAGGGCGCGCCGGTCGACACGCGCGTCGCGGAGTTGCACGCGCTCGCCCTCGATACGGCGCAGCGCACGCGCGCGCTCGCCGCTGACGTGCGCGCCGACCGCATCTCCCGCGTCGAGGACCTCGAGGTCGTCGTCGACCTGCTGGCGGAGGGCCTCGGCGCCGTCCGCGGCGACGTGGCGCGGCTCGAGGAGCGCTCGCAGCGCGTCGAGAAGGAGCTCGAACGCGTGACGTGGGCGCTCGACCGGGTCGGCACGCAGCTCGAGCGGCTCGCCGAGGGCGACCCGCCCGCCCCCGGCGCGTAGGCGCGGCCCCGACGCTTCCCGCGCGGCCCGCCCGCGCCCCGGCGGGCCTCCTGTGACGGTCCACGCGCGGCGCGCGACGCTGCGCGCGCAGACGACCGGCAAGCGCGCGCCCCCCGTGACGCCCCGGCGGCGAGGCTGCGCACATGAGCCAGCGCCGAGGGCAGTCGACGGTCGAGGCGATCGCGCTGGCCGTGCTCGTCGGCGCCGCGCTGACCGCGACCGCGCTGGCGGTGCGCGGCGGCTCAGCCGAGCAGGCGGCCGCCCTGATCGCGGCTCGGCTCGGCGCAGGGCCGCCGCCCGCACCCTCCCCCGCCGCCCTCGCCTTCGTCGGGCGGGCGCTCGCGCCCGACCCGCGCGCACCGGCGCTGCACGACGCGGTTGCCCGGCTCGCGGCCGAGGTCGGCGCGGCGCGCGCGCACGCCGTGGCGATCGACGCGATCGCCACACGGCATCTGCCGCCCGCGCCGGGCGGCCGCGTCGAGGCGCTCGCCGACCCCTCCTTCGCCCTCGCCCGTCCCGACCTCGACGGAGTCGGCGCCCCCGCCGACCCCGGCGTCTGGGCCGAGGAGTCCCCGCGGGCCGCCCCGTCGATCCGGATCGCAGGCCGCGACACCGAGCGCGCGTGGCGCGCCACGCTCGACCCGGGCCTCGCCGAACGCGCCGTCGACGGCGCCGCCGCCACCGCCGCGTCCGCCTTCAGCTCGCTCAACCCGGCCGCCGCCGTCGCGGTGATGGGCACGAGCGCCCTGACGGCTGCCGGCCGCGACCCGGCGCGCGGCGCGCCCGCCGGCGCCCGCGAGGACGACGTGCTCGTGTGCCGGCCCGTCTGGCGCGTCAACCGCGCGACCCCCGACTGGGCGCGACGAAATCCGCACGCGGCGGCGCGCCTCAGCCTCGGACGGCGCCACCCCGCGGTCGACCTCCTGGTGGTGCGGGCCGGGCGCGTGATCCAGCGCGCCGTGGTGCGGAGCGATGCGACGCGCTGCTGACTCGCGTCGCGCCCAGGCGACCGCCGAGCACCTGCTGCTCGTGCTGGCCGTGGCCGCCGCGCTCACGCTCGTCGTCCTCGTCCGCGGCGGGCTCGCGGGCATGGTCGCCGCGGCGCTCGGCGGGAACGCGCCCGCCGACGCCGGCGCCGAGCGCGCCCTTGCCCAGGCGATCGCCGGCGGCCCGGGCGCCCCGTCGCCGCTCGGGGCGCGCGCGTGGCTGGCCGAGTCGGTCGGCGAGGACGCGGCCGAGCGGATGCTCCGAGAGGCCGTCCTCGCTCAGCTCGCGGCGCACCACCCGGGCTGGGACGGCGACGTCCCGATCGGCGCGGTGGGGATCGCCGCGAGCGCGGCCGACCATCCCGGACGGCGGCCCTTGCGGGTGTCGCCGTACAGCGTGAACTGACTCACCACGCACACCGCCGCGCCCGTGTCGGCCACCGAGCGGTTCATCACCCCGTCGTCGTCATCGAGGACGCGCAG